>CACZPW010000122.1 GCA_902783115.1 uncultured Ruminococcus sp.
ACATATCCGTACCCTTGGGTACCGCTACTGCCACAAACGCTCCGGTGCCCGGCGCAGTTACGTCAAAGCCCGCAACGTCACTTCTGAAGTTTATGGTATAATCCGAAACGCTGCTGCCTGCGGCTACACGCCTTTCAAAAAAGCCTTCCTCGTCCAAAACAGCTATCTGGCTCAAAAGCCTCGGATTATCAAGCGATGATACGGCAAAGAATTTGACCGTATCCGTACCTTCATAGCTTAAAGAAAGCGAGAAATCCGCTCCGCCTGCAGATACGGTGCTGATCTTTTCCATATCAACATCGGCAAGCACACCGTTACTGTATGCCGCACCTATAACTACGGCAGAGCCGGTATAGCTTTCCGAGAACAGCTTACCCGTAACGGTATTATCATCATACGAAACGGTGCTGTATTTTAAATCCGAGCTGCCGTTTACCTCAACATCCGTAAATCCCGCATCCGTCAAAGCCGGATCTGAGAAGAAGGTGTTTGTGGTCACGTTGCACTCAGCTGATTTTGATAATGTATTTCCTCTTACTGCCTGTACCTGATAGGTATAATCTGTATCGGGCATAATTCCCGTATCCGTATACGTTTTTCCCGTAACCGTAGCAAGATACTCCTCGTCACGGTATACGTTGAAGGATATTCCCTCGGTATCTGCGTATGACCAGTCAAGCGTCGCGCTGTCTGATGTTACCGTAGCGGAAAGATCCGTCGGCTTTGAAGGCGCATACGCAAGATAAATATCCGTAATATACATTATTCTCAGTGACGACTTTGAACCCTTTACGTCCATAACGACTGTGATACCGTTTATCTCGTCATTATCAAGCGACTCCGACGTCGAGCCGTTAAAGCTGTAAAAATCGTCACTTTCAAGCATATCCTTTATCGGGATCTCAACCTCATAAAACTTCTGCTTGTTCGCATTCATTGCGTCTATATCAACATAATCCGCAAGCTGGACAAACCTTGCGTCGGTCGCATAAAGACCGCCGCTCTTTGATGCTGAAAGACCGATCTTTATGTTCTTTCTTCCGCTCTCATCCGCCTGAACGTATGAAAAGTTGCTGCCTGCCGCAACAGAAAATCTCAGCACATTATTTTCAAAGTCCGTTACAAGAGTATTGAACTTTGTAAAGCTCTTATGCGGGAAAATTCTGTGCATAAAGTTTTCCGGCTCCCACGTTATCTGAACGGTTGACGGGGTATTGTTCGTAAAAAAGTATGTGTCCTTGCCCGTTTCGGTATTCGTTCCCAGACTGAGCGCGCTGTAGCGGTTCATATTATTGGTCTGGATATTCATAACGGAATCCTGCCCGAAAGAGCTGCCGGTACGGCTTAAAAGCGGAAATATCTCCGCCTTTTCAGCCGGGGTGGGCGCATCGGCAAACGCCGCAATATTGAATATCAGCGCCGCAGACGCTATGGCTGCGGTTATTCTTTTAAATATTCCTCTCATTATCTCTTCCTCCTTCTCCCAATGCATCAGTTGCCGTATGGATCAAACGGCTCAATGCCTTTGAATATAGCCTTTTCACATTCTTCGTCTATATAGAAGTATTCATCATGCTTTATGACCGGATTCTTCCATTTTTCGATGACGTTATCGACAAACGTCTGATATGCGCCCTCGGTTATGTCTATCTTCCGCTTCGTTGATGTGAATACGTTTACAAAGCCTGTGTTGGGGTTATCGTAATACATAGCTCCGTATTTATCACATACCTTGCCGAGCTCGTTATACGTCACGCCGTCCTTTACGATCGTTTCCTCGCCCGCAATTTCGGTCGATGCTGTAACGTATTCCAGATCCTCGTACTCAAAGCGCCCGCTTTCCACAAGCTCAACAAGTCCGTAATCTGTGGTTATCGAATAGTAATCCGTATTCTCCGTAGAGAAGGTCATAATAGACGTTCTCGCTGCCGCAACAGGATTGTCATCGTCATTACATGCAAGCTCAAACGCCATCATCGCGCCAAGCTCCGGCACCTTTTCGACCTCCGACCAGGGCACTGCTATCTCAACATCGTAGCCGCCGTCATGGATACTGTATTTCTGAAGCATGGTAGGCGCTTTTTTATTCTGATAATATGTATCCAGATTACCGCTTATAGGTCCTGAGAAGAGTTGCTTATCGGCAGGCTCCATACCGCCCGCACGGCTTGCGCTGGGGTTGAACAAAAACTCTATACTGTCGTTATTATACGCTTTTTCCGTATCACAGCGGTAATCCGTATCCTGCACCCTTGCGGCAAGATAGAAATAGTTTTCATCCCACAAAAAGCCTACGTTACATATATTGTTTGATGGATAGTTTCCGACTACCTGCTTTGTTATCTTTATATCGGTTTTCCATTCTTCCTCGTTAAGCAAACCGTCGATCGTTATATTCTTCTCCGCTTTCCGTATATATATCTTTCCGTTTACAAAATGCGGAGTGTTTTCGTCCTTAATATGTGTGATATTAAGGGTTTCCTCGGTAAGGTTTCCGTGAACGTCTGTCGCCTCCGCTTTTATCTCGTTATCGCCCTCTTCAAGATGCACCTTTCCGCAGAAGGTAAGATCGTCATTTACCTCAACGCTGTTTCCGCCTATAACAAGGGTTGACAGGGGCTCGCTCACCGTTCCCGTAACAAGGTACTCCCAGTCGTTTGTAGTTCTGTCCTTTTCATCAAAGGTTATCTGAGGCTTTACGGAATCACAGAACATCTCAACCGTTTCTTCACGCTTACCGTCGCCTGCTACTGCCGTAAATGTAAGGCTGTTATCTCCCTCGTTAAGAGTTACGGGAATCTCAAACTCGTCCCTTGCTCCGCCTTCAACTTTTTCGCCGTTCAGATACAGATCGACTGCGATACCCGTATGTATCATGAAGGTATAGTCTTCCGAAATCACGCTTTCGGGATATTTATCTATCTTAAGAGTTATAAAGCCCTCTTTGTAAACCACATTTACAGTCTTTCTTGTTTCTTTTTTGCTTACCGCATCTATGCAGGCAAACTCAAGAGACGTTTCTGCTTTTGTGTTAAAGCTGTAGGTGAAGGTAAGATCGTCATTTACCTTGACCTGCTTACCGTTTACGGTAAGCCTTGATACAGGCTCGTCAACACAGCCCGAAATAACGGCATTTTCACTCGGCGTTGTATAAACTCCGTCCGTATAGTCCGACGCCTTATCGGGGATAATGGTTATCTCTGTGGGCGACAGATCCTCGTTCTTTGTTTCAATAACGGTTATGGTATACGGAGCGCACACATGATTTTTGATCTTACCATTTACAACGTTTCTGAAGCTTAAAGCCGGCGTCTGGTCGGTATCTATTCCTATCGTATGTATCTTTGCGCTTATTCCGCCGAGTCCGTTTATGTTGTATTCCTTCGGAAAGTCGTCCTTGTTCAGGATAACGACTACGCTTGTACCGTCCTCCCTCTCAAAGGCTCCCAGATCGTTCCAGTAGCCCATGTGATTTATCAAGGTATCGTCGTCCGTCCACAGCCAGTGTACTATGGAGCCGGGAGGAACGTTTTTCCATATAGTGGCAAGGACTACGCCCTCGTTGGTCTTTTTTATCTCGTTGAAGCCGTTTCCGTAAAGTATCGACTGATGTGAACCCAAAGAGCCGCTGTCCATAAACTTTGTTGTATTGTTCGGGTATAAGAACTGTCTGCTGTCATAACCGTTCCATACCATCCAGCAGTTTATTCCCGCCCAGGTAAGGTCTGCAAGCATTACACGGGTGGTAAACATTGCGTTACCCATGTTCATAGAAACATTTTGAAGTTCTGTCGTACAGCCACCCGAAAACTCCGTTTCCCAGCGATCCTTTTCAGGGAAGTTGCCGGAAATCGAACAGAATTTATAGTTGTCAATATCCGTTGTAGAGCCGCTGTTTACCGCACAGTATGCGTGCGAGCCTATAACGCCCACGGCGTCCCTGAATTCGGGATCCTCATACAAGCTGCTCCAGTGCTTACCGAGTATTACCTCCATCTGGTAGTATGCCGCCGTTTCGGGGCAGAGAAGCCTTACGTTCTCATAGCCGCCCTCATCAAGCGCTTTACGCATTTTCTTTGCTATTCTCTGATACTGTCCCAGTGTTATACGGCACCAGTTGTTTCCTGTCTGCGGCTCATTCTGAAATGAATACACCGTAGGCGGAGGACAGCCCTTTGACGTTATGTAGTCAAAGGCATTTACGATAAATTCGGGGAATTTATCCTCATAATCGGGATTGAATCTGTATGCGCCCTTTTGCCCCATCATCATTTCATACGGTGGCGTCCAGGAGGTTATCATATATTCCTTTATTCCCGCGTCAAGTCCCGCCTTTATCGCGTCGACCGTTTTATCCATCCAGTCGGTATTGAGGCTTGCGTCGCCGTTTCCGCATTCCGAAACTATCTCATGCCTTAAAATGGTCACGCCAACGTCGTTAAACAGCGTGGACATGGCAGCCTTTCTTGTTATTACAGCGGTGTCTGTATTGGCAGTCTTTGCCCTGTTCATCGTTCCGCCATAGTAGTTTGCGGGGAAACAGCCCCAGCCCGTTATGGTCTGACGCCGGTACGGCAGTACCGTTATCGTTTTAACTTCACCCTCATCCGCAAGCACAAAGCTCTGCGCAAGCACAGCCAAAAGCGCTGCGGATATAAGAGCGGTCAAAACCTTCATTTTCCTCATAGTCCTCTCCTCCTTCTCTATTCCTTTACCGCGCCCGATGCCAGACCGGATATGAACAGTCTGTTTCCGAACGCATACGCCACAAGCACCGGAACCAATGCGATCGCAGAGCCTGCAAACATCAGGTTCCATGAGGTTGCTGCGGTGCCGCCCGATTTTAATGCGACAACGCCCGCTATAAGCGTTCTCTGGCTTGGATTTCCCAGTGTGAATATCGTAGGCATAAGATATTCGTTCCACGAATTCTTGAATGCCAGGATACCTACCGTTGCCAGAACCGGCTTTAAAAGCGGTGCTATTATGTAGAAAAATGTCTGTATAAAATTGCAGCCGTCTATCTTCGCCGCCTCGTCAAGACCTGTCGGTAAGGACGAAACAAACGATTTTACAAGATAGATGTTCACTACGCTTATGGCAAAAATTTTAATAACTATAAGTCCCCAAAGAGAACGGTTAAGCCTTATAATATTCAGTATATTAAACAGCGGGTACACCGTTATCGTTCCCAGATGTATGAATAACAGCGACGAAAATATCGCAAAAATCAATTTTTTGCCCGGGAATTCCGCTCTTGCAAAAACGTATCCGCACATTGCGCTTTTCATAACGATCGCAAAGGTTATTATCGCCGTGTAATATATGCTGTTTTTAAGGAGTATGGGAACGTTGAAATCCTCGTCGTTCCACGCCGTTATATAGTTATCCATAGTAAGGCTTTTGGGTAATATCGCACCGGGATTTGCCAATAACTCGGCATTTGTCTTAAACGACGCCGCCACCGTATAGAATAACGGAAAGACAACTATAATAAGTAAAATCGAAAGCACTATGTATACAATCACGTCTTCTGCTTTTATCTTTTTCATAGATCAATCACTCCTCCCCGTTATTTAATACATATTTTTAAGTCTTGCGCTGAACTTATTGTATATAAGCGTTATTGCAAGCATTATCAGCGCAGAAACTATCGCTATAGAGCAGCCGTAACCGATATTTGCGGTCGTTTCCGCAAAGCCCGGAACGAATTTGCTTGTCATATACGGCATCATGGTATAGGTCTGACCGCCCGGCGCGCCGTTTGTCATAACAAGCACGATATCGCTTGTGTTGAGCGTTCCGATAACCGACATCATAATGATTATCTGGAATACCGGCGCGATACACGGCAGAGTGATCTTAAAGAAGGTCGAAAATCTGCCCGCACCGTCAAGCTTTGCCGATTCGTATATATCCTCCGGGATATTGCTTATCGCCGACATAAAGTACAGGAGGTTTATTCCGAAGGTATGCCAGGTATCGGTTATGGCAAGCGAGAACAGCGAAGTCCATTTATGGTCAAACCAGCCTATATTTTCCTTTATCAAATGAGCGTCCGAAAGCATGCGGTTTATTACTCCCATATGTGAAAACATATTCGAGAATATAAGACCTATGATCGCCACACTGACAACGTTTGGCATAAAGAACATCGTTCTGTAAAAGCCGCTGCCCTTCATCTTCTTTGAGAGTATTACCGCAAGGAAAAGCGCAAACGGTATCTCCATAGGTATCTTTACCAGTGCAAACTCAAAGGTCGTAAGCACCGCACGCCAATAAATAATATCGTTTTTAAATATGTTTATGAAATTAGTCCAACCGACAAATCTCGTGTTTGACGGAATACCGTCATAGCTGAACCACGAAAGTCTCAACGCCCACAAAATCGGATACAGGGTGAATGCCAGAAAACCGATCAATTCGGTCGAAATCATGATATAGCTCCAAAAAACCGTATCCTTCTGATATTTCTTTCCGCGTATTGTAAACGCCGTTCCTTTCGCAGTTTTATCCACTGATTTCATATCCACCCCATCCTTTCATTTTTGCACAATTATCTCTTTGTATTGTAATCCGGTATAATGTAGTCCTCGCGCTTTAAGTTTTCGTTTACCGAGAACTTCTTTTCTATACCTGCATTTGAGCGGTTGCTAAGGTCAACCAAAAGCTCATGCATATTGCCCTCTTCAGGCCATATATTTGTTTTGAAAATATCCTTGAATGCCGGCGTACCCTCAAGATCGGTAGGCATTTCGTTCGGATATACGCTGCTTATAGCTCTTAACTCACCGAATATGCTCCATGCGGGGTGAACGTCCTTATTCACTCTTGCCCTCTTTATGATCTCATTGTTATAAGGAATGGATACTCCCTGCTCGTACAGCTCCTGAAGCACTTCGTCGCTGTGATACCACTTGAATATCTCAAGCATAACATCTCCGCCAACCTCTTCGGCTGTCTTTTTGTTTATTACCAGACCGCCGCTGTTTGCCGAGTTCTGCATATATTTCTCGTCCTTTGTTTCGGTGGGAAGCGCCGTAACAGACCAGTTGCACTTTGCGGGGAACTGCGATGTGAACACTGCCACGTCGTATGAGCCTGTAAATATCATACCTATCTGTCCCTCGGCAAAGATCGCTCTTGCCATATCGTTATCAATGCTGTCGCCGCCCGGATAGATGCTTCCGTCATGCTTCATCTGAAGCATTGCCTCAAACGCAGGCTCAACCACCGTGTAGTCATATACGCCCGTAACAGGATCGTAGCCCTTTGTACCCTTTGATGAGAATGTCATGTTCAGGAAGTTTGAATACGAGGTCGTATTCTTAAACGGAAGTATGAAGCCGTACTGATTCTTGCTTGCATCGGTAAGCTTCTTTGCGTCTTCAACAAATTCAGCGTATGTTTCAGGCGCTTTTGCGTTTCCGTTCTCATCAACGATGCCGCATTCCTTGAACAGATCCTCATTATACGCAAGACCGAAGGTGTTTACATAGTACGGAACCTTATATGACTTTCCGTCATAGGTCGTAACGAATGTTCTTTTTGCCTCTTCGTCAAGCACGCTGTCTAAATACTCCTGTCCGCCCGGCAGATCGTTTATTGCGATTATATCGCCGTTCTCGGCATACTTTTGAGTCGCAAAGCAGCCGAACATATCCGGTGCCTGGTTTGAAGCTATCGCAAGGTCAAGCGTCTGAGCGTAATCGCCCTCTTTTACCGTATACACAAGCTTAACGCCCAATTCCTTGCCCTTTTCCTTGTTGAACTCGTCAACTATACCCTTTATGACATTCTTGCTGTGCGAGTCGCCCGTCCATATTGTTATCTCCCTTAAATTACCGTCAGCCTGCTCCGTGCCGCCCGATGAACATGCACACACAGACGCCGCCATTACAAGGCTCAGCGCACAAGCCATTACTTTTAAAATCTTTTTCATAAAAATTTCCTCCTCGCTTATTGCTTATATTTAGATTTTTGATTTACTGTCTTATATGTGTGCATTCGGGATATATGCACCAAGCTCCGATAACCTTTTGTGAAGCTCCTTTATATTAACCTCCCTTACATTCTCCGTATCCGTTGCAAGCGCCGCGGCCGTTCCCGCCGCCTGACCTGTTATAAAGCACCCCGGCATCACCCTTATCGATGCCTGCATTTTTCTGTCGGTACCCATACACCTGCCTGCCACCAATACATTTGAAAATGAAACAGGTATTAATGAGCGGTACGGTATTCCGTACGATTCGCCCTTTTCATATCTGAGATTTTTGTACTCATACTTATACCTTTCATACTCTGCATCATCTGTGCTCATAATGTGTATATCCACAGGATAGCAATATCTGCCGATTTCATCTTCAAAGACGGCCCTTTTTACAAAATCGTCTATGCCTAACATATAATCACATCTGATACGCCTTGATTCCCTTACACCAAGCATATTTGCCGTTGCGCAAAGCTCCACATTCTCATAGCCCGATAAATATCTTCTGTAATATTCCCTGTATTCCTTGATTGAGCTTCTGCCCTTTAGCATTGCATCACTGAGGGATTTTTCATCAAGCGGATCTACATTGAACACATGACCTATGTTTCCGCCTCCGACTCCGTTGTCCCTGTAGAAATTATAAAACATTCCCGGCAAATGCTTATCCCTTACCGAAAGTACACCGTCAGCCACCGCCTGTTCAATAAACCGGTTTGCCATGCCCGAAATTCCTGTTTTATCAATATTCGCCCACAGACTGCAAAGCGTCGGTGGCATAACGGAGCCGTCTTTATCTCCAAGCTCAAATTCACCGCCTGCATATGCGCACAGGTCGCCGTCACCGGTGCAGTCGATATATATTTTTGCCTTTACTGCAAATAATCCCGTCTTTGAGCCCAATATAACACTCTTAATCTTATCGCCGTCGCATATGACATCATATACTGTTGTAAAGAATAAAAACTCCACTCCTGCCCCGGATATTATTCTGTCATATTCTCTTTTGAGCTCCTCTGTGTCTATTGCTGTCCAGTAAGCATCTAACGGGATATCCTCTGATATATTTTTGCGTATCTCATAGCCTATTCCCGAAGCCAACACATTTTCACCATCTCCGAAAGGTGCAAACGCAGGTACCATTCCTGTTGTTCCCAGCCCACCGAAAGCTCCCGATGCCTCCGCCAAAAACACACTTTTTCCGCACCGTGCCGCTGCAACCGCCGCTGCCACTCCCGACGGGCCTCCACCTGCAACAAACACATCTGCTTCATGCTTTACTTCCAATTCTTTAGCATATAACATATAAAGTTGCGCCCCTTGCTACAATTTCACCACATTTTTGTCTACAATCCAATTCTTTATTGTACATTATAGCACAAAGATTATGTACTGAAAAGTACAGTCTTTCCCTATACTTTTTTACTGTTTTTTTACATCATTTAAATGTATTTCATAAATCTATTGAAAAGCGGACGGATATGTGTTATTATGTAAACGGATCAGATACGGGAAGGAATGGGTATGGCAATGAAAAAACTGTATAAGAGCAGAACAGATAAAATGATTGCGGGAGTTTTGGGCGGCGCGGCAGTGTATCTGGGCATGGATTCGACCGTATTAAGGCTTATAGTCGCACTTTTGGGGCTTGTTTCCTGCGGAACAGCCGTTCTTGCATATATTATCGCGGCGCTTATTATTCCGCTTGAGCCGTAACGGCAGGGTTTGTTAAAAATTTAAAAAAAGCCATTTAAAAAAAGTACAAAAGCCATTTAAAAAAAGTTCGGAAAATACTTGACAAATGCGTCGGGTTTTAGTATAATACCAAATGTTGACGGTGCGGATATGCCGTTTTACGGCGTATGTTTGCACCTGCCACAGTATTTTATACGGCGGTATAGCTCAGCTGGCTAGAGCACACGGTTCATACCCGTGGTGTCACCGGTTCAAGTCCAGTTACCGCTACCATTACGAGTGGTCTTATAGGATCTGAGTCCTATAAGACCATTTTCGTTTTATGCCGAGTACTCTATGTCCACACCTTGTCTGGTGTGGATTTTCACTTGGTTGTCGGGAATTTGTCTCAAGCTTGGGATTTCCATTGTTCCGATGCAGTTATAATGAATTTTCAGCTTTTGTACTGTTTTTCCGTCGATTTTTTCTGATTGGTATCAATTTCAATGTATTATTTTATTCATTTCTTTTTCCAACGCCGCAATCCCATCCAAAATTGTGTCGAATGGGATCTTTTTTCCATAAATCATATTCTGTATATGTTCGTAATCATCTTTTAAAACTTGCAGGTTTCTTTCGGGTGGCATCAATTTCATTGTGCCTATTTTGGCATCTTCATATTTTGCCCAATGGCAGCGATAGAATTTTTCTTTAAATTTTACCACCTTATCAAGCAGTGCAATATCGGCAAACGCTTTTTCTTTTACAAAAGAATTAGCCATGCAATACAAATCATAGTAGTGTCTTGAATATCTTACCGGAAAAACTTTGTTTTCCGGTCTGTTAGCTTCTCTATGTAAAATCGTAACCTTCTCCCAAAATGTCCTTTCGGGAAGAACCGTCAAAATATCAGTTGTAGGTTGTTTAAACAAATGAGGATATGACTTGTGAGGAAAGAATTAAATTCAATGGACTGGTTGAAGCTGTTGGGACACTTGCAGCAAAGGTTGACAAGCTTTCACATGAAATGATTTATGCGTGGGTTGACGACAATATGCCCGAATGGGCGAGACCAACAATTTCAAAGCTCGTAGATAAAGGTTATCTTAAAGAAGACGAGGAGGGCAAGCTGATGTTGAATGACAATATGCTCCGTATTCTTGTTATCCTTGACAGAGCCGGAGCGTTCAAAGAATGATAAAAATTTCTGTCGCAGGAACTCACGAAAAAATTATTGGCTATCTCGGAATATGGCTGAGAGCGTTCGGTTTTGACGTAGCTAACGAAAAACCTCAATTTAAAATTGAAGTCTTGAAATCTAACGACAATGTAATTACGCATAGTAATCAATCAGAGCTTGCAGGGCTTATTTGTAGCCTTGTTTGCGAGTTTGGAATATACGAGGTTGTAAAAGATAAAAGACTCGCTGAAAGGGCAGATTTGAGCGTTTCAGCGCATTCCGATTTAAGTGACATAGGGTGTGCCGTGCTGTCGAAGCTAATTGCACAGGCAATAGGCAAATTCTAAGAATAGCAAAAGCACCGGGGAGAATATTCCTCGGTGCTTTTCATATCCGTCACAGCCGTACAATTTGACACAGGGCAAGCCCGTATAAAAATAGGTGTTCGGATATTAAAATGTTTGTGTCTGCACTCATATTATGATACAATTAAATGAATTTACAAAAGTGGGACATTGTTAAACAAAATTTATATTTAAATTAGCCCATATAACAATTCTGTATGTGAGCCATTTTTCAATAACATCAAAAGAGAGGAACTATACCGGTACCAATACCCCACCGTAGGGGAATTTAAAAGAAGTCTTGATAAGTATATTAGTTTCTATAACGATAAACGACCTCATACCTCTCTAAGGTACAAAACTCCAACCGACTTTTAAGCCGGTTATTACCACAAATAAGGCATTTTAGCAGCACAATAATATGAAAACAATGGTTCAAAGTTACAAAGAAAATCATAATTTTTATCAAATCAGACTTTTTCATTCATACTTGAGATTAGTGGGTTTGTTCAGTTTTATGCATTGTTGTTTTCTATCATTTTATATAAGCTATAACTTTGCACTTATTTTCGCATTATAATCGATTAATGAAAGTATTTCTTCTTCATTAACAGAGTCGGGAATTTCAACCGTTATTTTATAGTTTCTTGCACTGTCTTTCCCGGCTTTGCGTATTGCTATATCATGAACAGAAATTCCGTTTTCATTAAACCTGTCTGTTATATGCTTTTGATAATCAATTTCATCCACATCATATATGCTTACCACTTTAAGACGCAGTACTTTCATCCACTTTATATTACAGTGCAGTACAACCTGTACAACAACAACAACTATCCCTGTCACCACAATTCCCGTTATATACATTCCTGCTCCTATCGCCATACCTATGCCTGCGGTTGCCCACATTCCGGCAGCAGTTGTAAGTCCTGAAATTGTATTTTTATGTACAAATATCATTCCTGCACCCAAAAATCCTACTCCGCTCACAACTTGCGAGGCAATTCTTGACGGATCTGCACCCTTTATTCCGTTAAAATCCAATGGAATATCGGAAAAACCGTATTTTGACAATATCATCATCAAAGCCGCTCCGCAAGCCACCAAGCAATGCGTTCTTATGCCTGCCTCTTTTAGGCGATTTTTGCGCTCATATCCGATGACCATACCGCATATGCATGCAACCAATATTCTTAGTATGTAAATCAGTTCAACTGTA
>CACZPW010000123.1 GCA_902783115.1 uncultured Ruminococcus sp.
AATTGATACATCCTTAAAGTTATTGCTGTATTCTATGATTACCGTTTGCGGATCAGTTGCATCAATATGACAATTTATTTCTTTTTCTAAAAGATGATGCAAATCATCGCTTATTCGTGGGATAAATTCATTTTTCAGATAATCTTCAGTTCTTTTGTTCGCCTCTTTGTTGAAAAGATCTTGTTTTGTGTTGCTACGCTCAATCCAAGGCTCATCTTTTTCATATCCAAGCACACGCCAGTCAAGTATCAAATCAATATCCTCCGAAAATCTTTCAATGAGTCCGTAAGATTTTGAAAGGCTTGTACCGCCTTTAAAGGCAATTTTATCTTGAAACGGACTGATATGAAAAAGATAATTAAGCATAAAGCATACCCAAAAATCTTTTTCTATAATGGCATCAGTCATACCCATTTTTGCCGCAGTGTTTTGAAAAAGTGCCTTTCTGTCTTTCTCGTTTATTTTAGCTATATTTATCAATCGTTTTCACCTCTTGCAATTTCTTTTATATATTCATAAATCCAAGACGTTGCCGTTTTTGCTTCAATTAATGCTGTTGATTTTTCTTCGTTTGTTAAGCTGTTTCGTAGCTTTTCTATAATCTCATATGTTATATTTTCTTTTCCAAGTGCTTTCAAAGCTTGTATGATGAGTGCAGTTTTGTATGAAAGCTTAGATATCTCTTTATTTGTAGTTCTCTTAAATTTAATTGTTGTATTATCGAATGAATACTCTTTGTATGTTCCATCGCTGACATAAGACCAAACAGCAGGCACTTGTGTTGATAAACCTAAAATGTTAAGTGCCGTATCACCGCAAGGAACAACAGACCAACCGAAATTTCTTGCGATAGCTCCGGCAACAAGAGAAGGGGAAGGTGCAACATATTCTTTCAAAAAGTCGTTATATTCAGGCTTGTAATATACACCTCTCAAAACCCGTTTAATTATACTGTTTGATTCCAATCTCAAAAAAGCCATTTGAACAGTCTTTTTGTCTGTTATATCGACAAAATCAACAGCAACAAAAACATCACCTGTTTTAGATTTTTCTATTCGTTTTTTTATTTCAGCTAAATAATTCGGACGAGCCATTATCCTCACCTCGTTGCTAATATTATATATTATTTTCTACCAAAAGTCAATAAATATAAATACATTTGTACAAAACCGTATAAAAAAATTTAAATTTAGAATTTACAAATACCGGTTTATGGTGTAGAATATATTCAGATCATATAACATACGGAGGGAAAAATATGAGCTACAGACATTTAAGATTTCCGGAGGGCAGACCGCAGGCAGTCACGTTAAGCTACGACGACGGAGTAAAAGCCGACATCAAATTAGCGTCGATAATAAACAAATACGGGATAAAGTGTACCTTCAATTACAACAATTTCGAGCGTCTGACAAAAGAAGAGGTCATTGAAAACGTTATATCACACGGTCATGAAATTGCCGTTCACGGCGCAGACCACAAGGCAGTAGGTGTGGTTCGCCCGATAGACATGATAAAGGATGTTTTATCATGCAGGACGTTTCTTGAAAGCGAATTCAATATGATAATACGCGGTATGGCATACCCGGATTCGGGCATAAGAGCCTTGATGCCGGGAAATACGTATGAGGACATAAAAAGGCGCCTTATAGATCTTGACATAGCCTATGCAAGAACTTTGGGCAACGACAATAATTCTTTCAGACTTCCCGCAGATTTCTACGCATGGGAGCCGACCGCTCATCATAAAAATCCAAAAATGTTTGAATATATCGAGGAGTTCTTGAATGCCGATTATTCGGAAAAGGTATACAGCTCAAAAAGATATCCCCGCCTTTTCTATATCTGGGGACACAGCTTTGAATTCGAGAGGGACGACAACTGGGAGCTTTTAGAGAAGATATGTCAAAAGCTTTCCGGCAAGCCGAATATTTGGTATGCGACAAATATCGAGATATATAACTACGTTAAGGCGTTCAATTCGCTTGAATACAGTGCGGACGGCAAGATAATATACAATCCGACTCTTTATACCGTCTGGTTTGAGGGCGAGAACGGAACGCTGTATTCCGTAAAGCCGGGAGAAACGGTTTATTTAAGTTAAAAATTGAAAACTGAAAGTTGAAAATCGGAAGTTAATCTGCAGAAATTTCAAGTCCGATTTATTGACAAAGGAAAATTTATATGCTAAAATAAACGAAAAGCAAGGGCGTTTTTTATCGGTAAAGGGTGAAGAACGCCATTTTTTATTCAAGAGGAGAATATATTATGAGAACGAAACAGGAAATAATCAGTTTAGTAAAAGAAGAGGACGTAAAATTTATACGCCTGCAGTTTACGGATATGCTCGGCAGAATGAAAAATATTGCCGTAACGGAGTCAAGGCTTAAGGATGTACTTGACAACGGGTGTGTTGTGGACGGCTCAACGATCGAGGGCTTTGACGACAGAGCGGATACGGATCTTTGCCTCTGCCCCGATCTTGACACCTTTACGATTTTCCCGTGGCGTCCGCATCAGGGTAAGGTCGCAAGGCTTATCTGCGATGTAAAAGCTGCCGACGGCAAGGAGCTTGAATGTGATCCGAGACTGGTTTTAAAGAGGGTTACAGACGAGGCGAAAAATGCCGGCTTTACGTTTGAGGTGGGACCCGAATGTGAATTTTTCCTGTTAAAAACCGATGATGACGGCACGCCTACGTATACTCCGCACGATAATGCGGGATATTTTGACCTGGCGCCGCAGGACAACGGTGAAAATTGCAGGCGTGATATTTGCCTGACCTTAGAGCAAATGGGTTATGAGATCGAGGCATCGCACCATGAGACGGCAAGCGGACAGCATGAGATAATATTCGGGCGGGGCGAAGCGTTATGCACCGCAGACAGGCTGGTAACGTTTCGGAACGTTGTAAAAACGATTGCGGCACGTCACGGTCTTCATGCGACGTTTATGCCAAAGCCGTTTACTGACGATAACGGCAGCGGAATGCATCTTGCCATGTCCTTGTTTGACGCCGACGGCAAAAACGTATTTTTTGACGAAAATGATCGCTCAAAGCTGTCAAAGACCGGTTACGGGTTTATGGCGGGAATATTGAAGCATACCCGTGAAGCGGCATGCCTTACAAATCCGACCGTAAACTCGTATAAGAGATTTATTCCGGGCTTTAATGCGCCGTGTTACATTTCATGGTCGGAGAACAACAAGAGTCTGCTTGTGCGCATTCCGCACTGCACAAGACCTGAAAATTCAGCTATAGAGCTAAGGTCGCCCGACAATACGGCAAACCCGTATCTTGCGATCGCGGCACTGTTAAAGGCGGGACTTATGGGCATCAAAAACGGATACCGTCTGCCTGCCGGAATCGACGTAAACCTGCACGGCTTAAAACAGTCGGAGCGTGAGGCGCTGGGTGTGGAAAGTCTGCCCATAAGCCTTAACGAGGCTGTATCCATAGCCGAAAAATCGGAGTTTATAACGGAGCTTCTGGGTGATGAGCTTAAGAAAAAGTATCTTGATATAAAAAAGCAGGAGTACAACTCATACAGGAAATCAATAAGTCAATGGGAGATAGACAAATACCTGATAACCTACTAAATTTGATTTACCGGAGGTAGCCTATGGAAGAGCAGGTTGTACTTGCCTTTACAAAAGATGCCGCCGCCGAAAAAATTAAGACGATGCTTTACGGTACAGGTTATGAGGTCATTGCTGTCTGCAATTCGAGGGCAGAGCTTATGCGATGTATACAAAACCTTGACAGTGTGCTTATCATTATGGGCTATAAGCTCCATGATGCAGTGGCGGACGAGGTTTACGAGGATCTGGAGCCGGGACAGAGGCTTATAGCTATAGTAAAGGCGGATATGGCGGATATGGTGGAAAATGAAGGCATTTTCACCGTTTTACTGCCCATAAACCGTCAGCAGCTTATTTCGGCAATCGAGCTGTTTTCGGGGGCAATACAAAAGCGGGCAAGATCCCGCACTCCCGACGAGGAGAAAATAATATATAAGGCAAAGCTGTTCCTTATGGAAGAATATCACATGGACGAGGAACAGGCGCACCGGTTTATTCAGAAGCGAAGTATGGATACGGGCGTAAAGTTTGCAGATACGGCAAGAATGATATTACAGATATAAATAAATTATGATATGTTACCGAAAAATTATTTGACAACCGGAATATTTAATACTAAAATATAATAAGATTATGTTTTGGGAAAGATTTTTGACAACGGTCGGTTTTGTGCGGGAGGTAGATGATTTATGAATATTTGTGTATTCGGTTCGGCGTCTGATGAGATAGGTAAAATATACATTGAAGCGGTTGAAAAGCTTGGCGAAGGTCTTGCCGTAAGAGGTCATGACCTTGTATTCGGCGCGGGTGAGTGCGGACTTATGGGCGCGGCGGCGCGCGGATTTAAAAGAAAGGGCGCAAGGCTTATAGGCGTAGTGCCGGAATATTTTAAGGAAAATCTCATAGAAACTCTCTGCCTTGATTGTGACGAGCTTATCTATACCAAAACAATGGCGCAAAGAAAGCAGACCATGATAAATAGATCCGATGTGTTTGTTGTGACGCCGGGCGGCATGGGGACGTTTGACGAGCTGTTTGAGATCATTACCTTAAAGCAGCTTGATATGCTCTTCAAGCCGATAATTTTATATAACATAAACGGGTACTACGATGATATGAAAAAAATGATAGATACCGCAATATCCCAAAAATTCATCAAGGAACGCGCCAGGAACAAATATGTGTGCATTGATGACGGCAACGGTGTTTTAAACTATATTGATAAGCTGTGAATTAAAATGCGTATACAATTATCAGATCACTTCACTTTAGCAAAACTTATAAGATTTGTTATGCCGTCTGTCGCTATGATGATATTCACATCAATATACGGTGTGGTAGACGGCTTCTTTATTTCAAATTTTGCGGGTAAAACCGCCTTTGCTTCCGTAAATCTTATAATACCCATGCAAATGATGCTTGGCGCGATAGGCTTTATGTTCGGAACGGGCGGATCTGCGATAGTCGGCAGGCTGCTGGGTGAAGGCAAGAAACGAAATGCACAGGAGGCATTTTCCCTGTTTGTATATACAACGTTTATTGTTGCGGTGATATTGGTGACGGTGACGCAGATATTTTTAGTGCCGCTGGCAAGATTTATCGGTGCAACGGACAATATGCTTCCTTATTGTATTAAATACGGCAGAGTGACTTTTTGCTCACTGCCGTGTTTTATGCTGCAAACCATGTATCAGACATTTTTCGTTACCGCCGAAAAACCGAAGCTGGGACTGAGAGTCACGCTTGTTGCGGGGATCATGAATATGACGCTTGATTTTGTGCTTGTCGGAATCTTAAAAACCGGCGTGACGGGCGCAGGCTTGGCGACGGCAATATCCGAAACTGCGGGCGCGCTTATCCCGACGGTATACTTTTTAAGGAAAAACGACAGTCTTTTAAGGCTTACAAGGGCGGCTGTTGATTTTTGGCTGCTTATAAAGTGCGTTTCAAACGGCGTGTCCGAGCTTATGGGAAACATATCGGCATCGCTTATAAATATGGTTTATAATATTCAGCTTTTAAAATACATAGGCGAAAACGGCGTTGCGGCATACGGGGTAATAATGTATCTCAATTTCATATTCACGGCTGTTTTCTGGGGCTATGCGATAGGCTCCGCACCGATAGTAAGCTTTGATTTCGGAGCGAAAAACGATACGGAGCTTAAAAATATATTCAAAAAAAGCACCGGCATTGTTTTTACTTGCGGAGTGCTGCTGTTTGCCGCCGCAAGGGTGTTTGCCCCAAACGTATCAAAAATATTCGTGGGCTACGATGCGGAGCTTTTAAAGCTCACCGAATACGCTCTTAAAACCTATTCGATCTCGTATTTGTTCTGCGGGCTTAATATTTTCGGTTCCTCATTCTTTACCGCGCTGAGCAACGGGGGAGTATCGGCGGCGATATCGTTTTTAAGGACGTTTGTGTTCCAAGTGGTATGCGTAATGCTCTTACCCGTTCTTATCGGCGTAAACGGTATCTGGCTGTCCGTGACCATTGCGGAGCTGCTTACCCTTTCGGTGACAGTTGCTTTTATCCTGAAAAACAGGAAAAAATACAATTACATTTAGCGCAGCGATTGGGAGCAATACCTTCACCTAAAAATGTACATTTTGAGAAAAAAGTTGTCGGATTTTGAAAGTTTTTTCTCAAATGAGAAAAAAGTGTTGACAAATCATTTTTTTGTGCTAATATAAAACATAAGAGATGAGGTGCTAAACATGATTTTGAGAAAAGAATACTTAGACAATTTAACGGCACTCAAGGACAAGCAGGTTATAAAGGTCATTACCGGAGTCAGAAGGTGCGGCAAATCAACTTTATTTGATCTGTATATTGACTATTTAAAGCAAACGGGTGTAGAGGACAGTCAAATTACAGCGGTCAACCTTGAAGAACTTGAAAATGACGAGTTGCTTGATTATAAAGCGTTATACAGATATATTACCTCAAAGCTTGTCCCCGATAAAAATAATTATATTTTTATTGATGAGGTACAGAAATGCGCCGGATTTGAAAAAGCGGTTGACAGTCTTTTTGTAAAGAAAAATTGTGATATTTATATTACAGGTTCAAATGCTTATTTGCTGTCGGGTGAGCTTGCGACATTGCTTTCGGGAAGGTACATTCAGATCGAGATGCTGCCGTTTTCGTTTAAGGAATACTATGAGGCAACACAGGAAGGCGGAAGAAGTAAAAGAGAAATCTTTTACAGCTATTTAAGATACGGCTCTTTTCCCTATGTAGCATATCTTGAAAACAATGAAAAGGTTATAAATCAGTATATCGAGGGCATATACAGCACCATTCTTTTAAAAGAGGTTGCGGCAAGAGAAAAAATAAACGATGTATCGGTATTGGAAAACATACTAAAAACAGTTGCTTCAAGTATAGGCAGTCCCGTTTCGGCAAAAAAAATAAGCGATACGCTCATATCAAGCGGCAGAAAGATTTCCCCAAACACGGTCGAGTCATATTTAAGAGCGTTGATGGACAGCTATATTCTTTACCGTGCTACAAGATATGATATAAAGGGCAGGCAGTTCTTAAAGACTCTCGGTAAGTATTATTTTGTTGATACCGGAACCAGAAATCATATTATAAGTCAATCGTCCAAGGATTTGGGACATCTTCTTGAAAATGTAGTTTATCTTGAGCTTTTAAGAAGAAAAAACAGAGTCAATATCGGCAAGCTGGCTGAAAAGGAAATTGATTTTGTTGCTGTAAATATGAACGAGATCGAATATTATCAGGTTTGTGCAAGTGTAATTGATGAAAAGACATTGGAACGGGAGCTGGCGCCTTTGCGGGAGATAAAGGATAATTATCCCAAAACTCTCTTAACGCTTGATGATATTGGCAACGGAGCTGATTATGGCGGCATAAAGCAGATAAATATAATTGACTGGCTGCTTTCATAATTTTTACGGTATTCAATTATTTGACTGTATAATAAATTACGGGGCTTTGGTAAAACGGTTTTTACCCGCTATGCCAAAGCCCCGTTTTCAGTATGGGAATTTGATAGGAGAATGTGCTTATTCGCTTGTATTTATCATAAGATCGTCTCTGCCGGGAATATTGTTGGTAACAACGTAATCTGCGCCGTAATCAAAGTATTTGTCTGCGTCCTCGTATGTGTCAAGCGACCATACGCCTATGTAGCAGCCGTCGTTATGAAACATATTTACCACGTCGGCGGTTACGGCCGGATAGTTATACAAAACACCCTTGTTTCCGGCTATGGGCTTTAAAAGCTTGCGGTATTGCTCCGCATCTATATTTGAATAACCTATAAGCATAAGGAATATCGTATCATCAAATTCACGTATGCTTGTCAGGTCGTCTGTCTGTCCCGTAACTATACATTTATCGTGCAGTCCGTTTTCGGTGATAAGCGATATAAAGCCCTCATAATCCGTAACGTGCTTTATTTCGATTATCGGAACGCAGTTATAGGTCTTGCAGACCTCAAGATACTCCTGTAAGGTCGGTATCTTCTGGTTCGGATACTTGTCCGCATTTGCGCCGTAGGTGATCGACAGATCCTCTAAAGCGTCAAAGGTGTATTCGGCAACGGTGCCGCTTCCGTCCGTTGTACGGTCTATGGTATCATCGTGCATACATACAAACACTCCGTCAAAGGTTTGCTGTATATCCGTTTCTATGCCCCAGAATGCGCTTTTTCCCGCAAGCTCAAAGGCTATATAGGTATTTTCGGGCGCCGCACCGCTGTAGCCTCTGTGTGCGACGTACCTCGTTTTTTTCTCGCTGAGTATCGTTTCCGTTTCTGTATTTGACATAAGCTCGCCGTTTACAGGCTCACTGCTTGCCGAAGGCATGATCTTTGCCTCAGGAGTATGCGTAGTTGCCTGCTCGTAATTGGATTCGGGGAAGATAGCACCGCACAAAAACAAAACCAACGCCAAAACAATCAGCTTTGCTCTTATATTATGCATCAAAATCCCCCCTTTTTTTAATCAAGCCGCAATCAGAACAGAAAGTTTTTAAGTCCTATCAGAATAAGAACTATACCGCCCGCGATTTCCGCTTTATCTCCAAGCTTATCCCCAAGCTTTTTGCCGATAATAAGCGCAAAAATGCAAAGTATAAACGTGGTAATGCCGATAACAAGCGACGCGGAGAAGATATTGTCAAGCGACATGTCAAAGACTCCCGATATGCCCATTGCCACAAACGAAACTCCAACCGCAAAGGCGTCGATGCTCGTTGCGACAGAAAGTGCGATAAGGGAGAAAAAGGAAAGCTCCTTATTCGATTCGCTGTCCTTTTTAAATACGCTCTCTATTATCATATTAAGACCTATAACGCCGAGTATGGCAAGCGAAACAACGCCCTGCCACCGTGTTATGATCTGCTCGAACATACTGCCGAGGAAAAAACCGACTATTGGCATCGTACTTTGAAAAACACCAAAGGCGACAGGCATTGTAAGACTCTGTTTTTTTGTGATACCCGTATATACTATGCCCGCCGATACGCATACAGAGAACGCATCCATGGACAAGGCAACGGCAATAAGTAAAATTTCAAAAACCTTCATATAAAACCCCGGTAAAAAGTCATCAGCTTTAAAATAGGGCTGCCATAAACAGCCCTAAAATTTATATTACATAAATCAAATCAATATGCCGAAATCTGAACGAATTCTCCGTCCCAATTGACTTCAAAGCCTGCAATCTCGGCAATATCACGGATCTTGAAATAATTTGCACCGTCTATATTATACGCCGTAAGCTCAACACGCTCTCCGTCAACATATATCGGCGCCTTGTTCTCCTCTATCTTGTCCGCGCTTATGGAATCGCCCGAAAGCTCGCCGCCTATTATGACATATTTCTGACCTGTCGTTACGGTCACGGCGCCAAGCTCACTACTCCAGTCAACATTGAATCTGTCGGTCGTATTCCTTAAGATCATGGCAATATCGCGGATCTTATAGTAGTTTGAGTTATTGACTACATATCCGGAAACATCCCATTCCATACCGTTTACCTTGACAGGCGCCGCCGCCTGCGAGGTGGTTACGGAATTTACCTTGTCATAGGAATTTATGAATGCCTGTATCTTTCCGCGGCTGGGGTATCCGCTCGTAAGGAAATTATCGCCGTACATATCCACATAAGTTATCACGGGGTATGCGGACACGTCTGTTTTGTTTATCCTTGTAGCCTTTAAGGTGTTGTCCGAAAGCTCAAGCTTGTAAAAGCATATGGTGCTTGAATATCTTGCGATCTCCCTGCCCACAAATATCGTGCGCCCCTCCTTGTTATAGACGGTAATATCGGTAAGACATGCGCCTATGATATCACGGGGTACGGTTATCGTGGTGATCGTATTTCCCGCCATGGTAAAGCCGGTCGATATACCGCCGTCGGTACTGTTTTTAAACACAAACGCTTCCGGGATCCCGTTTGAATCAAGATCGGTCATGGCTATCTGTGAGTATGTGGGATTCTGCGACAAAACCTTCATAAGCCTTGTAACAAACGCATCTCTCCAGCTTTCAACAGCATACGCATTACCCGCAAGAAGCGTAAACATAACGCAGAAGCTCAAAAGCATCGCCGTAATTTTTTTCATAGTAAACAAATCCTTTCGTAAAATATTATGATATCTTAACATTCCTGTCAAAAACATAATTGACAAATGCCCAAAATTCCAATATACTATACCATTATACAATGTTTTTTCAAAATTGTCAATTGATTGGCGTATTTTACTGTGCGGAGATGTAAAAAAAGTGGTATTTTCAAGTCTGATATTTATATGTATTTTCCTGCCCTTGGTGCTGATCACATATAATTTATCGAGTAACATAACCTATAAAAACATAATACTTGTCACAGCGTCACTTATATTCTATGCGTGGGGAGAGCCCGTGTGGGTGGTGCTTCTTATAATAAGCTCGCTTACTGATTATATAAACGGGCTTATAATAGGCAAATTCAGAGGCAGGGCGCTCGCAAAGCTTGCCTTGGCGTCGTCGCTTGTTATAAACCTCGGTATTTTGTGTACCTTTAAGTACAGCGGCTTTATAGTGTCAAACATAAATGCGGCGTTGGGGACGGATATCCGCATACGGGAGTTTTCGCTTCCAATAGGCATATCCTTCTACACATTCCAGACGCTTTCCTATACCATTGACGTGTATAAGGACAGGGTGGGAGTTCAGACCTCGTTTTTAAGGTTTCTTACCTATGTTTCGATGTTTCCGCAGCTTGTTGCCGGCCCGATCGTAAGATACAAGGATATTTCGGTGGAGCTGAGGAAAAGAAATGTCAGCTTGCGCGATTATGCGGACGGCTCAAGGCGTTTTGTGTGCGGACTTGTAAAAAAGATAGTTATTGCAAACAGCGCCGGCGGGGGCGTCGAGGCGCTTTTCGGGACGATACACCCGACTGTTTTATCCTCATGGCTGGGAGTTGCACTTTATACGGTGCAGATATATTTTGATTTTTCGGGATATTCGGATATGGCTATAGGTCTGGGCAGGATGTTCGGTTTTCATTTCAGGGAGAATTTCGAGCATCCGTATGTTTCAAGGAGCATAACCGAATTCTGGCGCAGATGGCATATTTCCCTTTCCTCGTTTTTCAGGGACTATGTATATATTCCCATGGGCGGAAACAGGCGGCATCAGATACTCAATATCATGACGGTCTGGGCGCTTACGGGACTCTGGCACGGCGCAAGCTGGAATTTTGTGCTGTGGGGACTGTTTTACGGAATATGGCTTGTAATCGAAAAGAAGCTTTTAAAGGGTATACTTGGCAGGCTTCCGTTCCCGCTATGCCATATATACACAATGTTCATTGTTATGATGGGCTGGACGCTGTTTTATTTTACTGATATGGGCGGGCTTTTTTCCTGTGTACGGCATATGTTCGGCGTAGGTGTAAGTATGTACGATCTGGTTTCGGTAAGCAATTTGTGTAAATATGCGTGGGTGCTTGTATTGGGATTTTTTGCGGGTATGCCCTGGGGAAGGCTTTTGTACAGGCATTTTATCGACACAAAACCGTATATTGCGTCGGTTATAGAGCCTGCTGTTATAATTGCGGGCTTTTCGGTATGTATAATTATGCTTGTCGGACAAAGCTATAACCCGTTTTTATATTTCAGATTTTAAAGGGAGGGGGAGAGGTATATGAACGATAAGGCGGTTACGGTCGTATTTTCCATACTGCTCCTTCTTTGCGCGGTTTTTGTGATAATAGGCAACGACGGAACAAATGCCGAAAACAGGGAAAATGCGAAAATCCCAGAAATAAGCAGGGAAAATATATTATCGGGCGCTTTTTCGGAGGGTACAGAGGCGTATATAAACGACAGAATATTATACAGAAACGAGCTTATAGACATATCCGATACCCTTCTTGACAGAGTGCATATAAAATCGCCCGACGGAACGGTTATCCGTGCAAATACCGATATGGGTACGGGCGCAAAACAGCCTGCCGACCTTCTTGTTGTGGATAATACCGTAATGGAAATGTTTGCGGATAAAAAATCCTGCGCCGGGGAATACGCCCATGCGGTGAACACATACGCAAAGCGGCTTGATGAGGATATAACGCTTTATTCCATGCTTGTTCCCACACAGCTTGAATTCAAGGATAAAATGTATGCAAATCTTCAGGACAGTCAGAAGGACGAGATTGATTACATAGCTTCCTTATATGATAAAAGAGTGATACCCGTAGACGTTTACGACATACTGTCGAGGCATACGGACGAATATATATATTTCCGAACCGATCACCACTGGACGATGCGCGGCGCATATTACGGCTATGTGGGCTTTTGCCGCGCGTCAAATCAGAGCTATGCGGATATAAACAGCTTTAAGGAGGATAAGATAGACGGCTTTTTGGGGTATCTTTATTCGTTTGTACGGGATAAGGAGATAGAAAAGCACCCCGATACGATATATTGGTACGACACAAACGAAAACGGGAACATATCCTGGCAGGCAATGGCGTTTGACAAATCGGGGAAGCTTTACAACTACAACAGCCGCCTGTTTGACAAGACCAGATCCGATTACAATTTCTTCCTGAGCGCGTCGCACACGCTTGCCTGCTACACAAACAGAGAAAATGCGGATAAAAAAACGATCATGCTTATAGGTGATTCGTATATAAATACATTGGTACCCTGGCTTGTAAACAATTATAAAAATGTGGTAACGGTCGATCCCAGAGCCTATACGGGGGATATAAAAATCGCACTTGACAAATACAAGCCCGACGAGGTGATGATAACGGATTATATATTTACTACCTCATTTGAAGGAATGTGCAAAAAAATAGAAGGTCTATGGAAATAAGCTTAACGGCTGTTATGTCTAAAATAATTTCGGGATTTTGCACTTGGTTGGATTTGATTTGCGGAGGATAAGGATATGACAAAAGAAGAGCTTTCAGGGTATATCAAAGCCGTATACGGAGTTTCGGGCGATAACCCTTGGCCCAAATATGCGGATAATATTGTGTATCGGCACCCAAACAACAAGAAATGGTTTGCGCTCCTCATGCCGGTAAGAGAGGACAGGCTGGGACGTGACGGAGACAGGGTGATCGACATACTGAACGTAAAATGCGATCCGCTTATGATCGGCTCAATAACGATGGAAAAGGGGATATATCCGTCATACCATATGAATAAGCAGCATTGGATATCAATAGCAATCAATGACGCAGATGACGAAAAAATAAAGGCGCTTCTGGAAATAAGCTATGAAAAAACAAGAACAAAGATTACCAAACGGAAAAATAATCGGTAAAAAATTTGACTTTATCGGCTGCAGGGTATATAATTGTGTTGTAGATATTTTATCTTGGGAGTGGTGGTGAACGCTATGAAAAACATAAATAAAAAATTTGCATTGAATTTCATTGCTGCGGCAGTTTGTATATTTGCCCTGCTTATGCTGAACGTATCGGCAGAGGAAAACGTCACATATTATCCTACAGGCACTTTTGTTGAGGGAGTAAATCTCGGCGCGGTCGAAGCGCCAAGATCCGGAGCGGGGGACGGCATAAGCCTTATGGCGGCGGCTGATTTTGAAGAATATCTTGTCAGTCAATGCCTTTTGCATAAGGAGGAGATCGTGGTATGGGACTTTAAAATAGATATGGCGGATATCAACGATCTGTGGTATGAAATTTCAATGAAGCACCCTGAGGCTTTGATAAAAACGACCTTCAGCTTCAATTATGTTACGGGTACCTCGTATGTTTATGCGCTGTTTCCGTTCTATTATACCGAAAGCGCCCGGGAGAGCGTAAGCGTATGGAATCAGATAAGCGACGGTATAGACGGGTATATAGCCGCTGCGGATAATTGCGAAGGAATAGTCGAAAAGCTTACGGTCATACATGATCTTATAATAAGGGACTGCGAGTACGATACAGATGCGACGGACTCTCAAAACAATGTAATAAACTGGGATTCGTTCCACTCGTACGGGCTTTTCAAAAATCAGAAAATGGTGTGTCAGGGTTATTCGCAGCTGTTTTATACAATATGCAAACGGCTTGGCATAGAAGCGGGCTTTTGCGAATCCGACTATATGAATCATATATGGAATTATGTGTGTATTGACGGGAAATGGTATCACGCCGATGTCACATGGGACGATCCCGTATTCAAAAATGCGGACGGACAGGTAGACCATAAAACTACTGCCATGCACAAATATTTCCTTATTTCCGATACCGCAATGGCGGCATCGCACCATGAGAAGAGTACGTGGAAATCGTATATGGGATTTATGCCCGATTGTGAAGATACCTTCTATCAGAGCAATCATCTGTTCAATCTGCCCTTCGGCGTTACAATAGAATATGACGGGGAAATGTTCAAGGCTCCATACGATTACAGGTGCTTTACCTCAAAAACTCTGTATACGGGAAGGATAGTGACCACAGAGCTTACGGACAGCGGCACAAGGATCGTGCAGTATTCGATGTGTCTTACGGATATGGATAAGCCGCTTGATCTTATCGTGGCGGTAAAACCGCCGGACGGTACGCTGTTCAAAGTAAGGCTGAATCATAAGGATACGGGAAATCCGAGAAAAACGAACGTAATCTATCAGGACATGTTTACAAAACCCTCGGATATGCCCGAAAACGCAGAAGTATCGTTTTTCTGGTGGGAAACGGGAACGGTTAACCCGTTTACTTCAAAAAAGTCAATAGTCGGCGGCCTTTATGGAGCCGAACAATAAATCAACAATATAAATAAGCGGGGCGCAGGGAATTGTTCTGCTGCGCTTTGGAAAGGAATGGGTATTTAAAATGGGAAAGCTTTTCGGTACGGACGGCGTAAGAGGTGTGGCAAATACTGAGCTTACAGCGGAGCTGGCGTTTAAAACAGGTCAGGCGGGCGCGTATGTTCTTACAAAGCACACTTCGCGCAGACCGAGAATTTTAATAGGCAAGGATACAAGAAAGTCTGGAGATATGCTGGAGGCGGCGCTTACGGCGGGGCTTTGCTCGGTAGGCGCAAAGGTGATCCCGCTCGGAATCATTCCGACGCCTGCGGTCGCATATCTTACAAGAAAATATAACGCAGACGCCGGAGTTGTGATTTCCGCATCGCATAACCCCTGTGAATACAACGGCATAAAATTCTTCAACGGCGACGGATATAAGCTGAGCGACGGTCTTGAAAACGAGATAGAAAGCTATATCCTGGGCGAAAAGCAGATAGAGGATTTACCGACGCACGGCAAGGTTGGATATGTAAGCGCAAACCATAACGCGATAGAGGACTATGTGTCGTTTGCCATTTCAACCGTGGATTGCAGGCTTGACGGTATGAAGATAGCCATAGACTGTGCAAACGGCGCGGCGTATCAGACGGCGTTCAAGGCACTCAACAAATTGGGTGCGAACGTAGAGGCGATACATAATACTCCCGACGGCATAAATATAAACTACAAGTGCGGTTCAACGCATCTTGAAAGTCTGCAGGCGTATGTCACGTCGATAGGCGCCGACGTCGGTATCGCATTTGACGGCGACGCGGACAGAATGCTTGCGGTCGATGAACACGGAAACGTTATCGACGGCGATCAGGTCATGGCGGTATGTGCAAATTATATGCGTAAAGAGGGAACTCTCAAGCAAAACACATTGGTCGCAACCGTAATGAGTAATCTGGGGCTGTTTATAGCAGGCGAGAAAATGGGCATAAACATACCCCGTACAAAGGTGGGCGACAGGTATGTGCTTGAAGAAATGCTTGCAAAGGGCTATAACATAGGCGGAGAGCAGTCGGGGCATATAATATTCCTTGACTTTAACACTACGGGTGACGGTCTGGTTTCGGCACTGCAGTTTTTGTCCGTATTAAAGAAAACGGGCATGAGCGCATCGGAGGCGGCGTCGATAGTTTCGGTAATGCCGCAGGTGCTTAAAAATGCGGTAGTCAAGCTTGAAAACAAGGATCGCTATATGGAAAACGAAAAAATTGCCGCAGCCTGCAAGGAGCTGGAGGACGAATTTGCGGGCGAAGGCAGAGTTTTGATACGCCCGTCTGGTACCGAGCCGCTTGTAAGAGTTATGATAGAGGGCAAGGACATTGATTATATAACAAAGAAGGCAACGGAGCTTGCGGATATGATAGAGGAAATACTGGGCTGATGGAGGAAATGTTAAGACAGGGCGCAATGGAGCTGGGCGTGGAGCTTGATGAGACGCGGATTTTACAGCTTGTAAAATACGCAGAGCTTTTGCAGGAATGGTCAAAGGTAATGAATCTTACGGCGATAAAGGACAGCGAGGGTATCGTTACCAAGCATTTTCTTGACAGTCTTACGGCGATAAAAACAGGGCATGTATCAGGCAGAGTGATAGACATAGGTACGGGTGCGGGTTTCCCGGGATTGGTGCTTAAAATAGCAATGCCCGGGCTTAAGCTTACGCTTTTGGATTCGCTCAATAAGCGGCTTACCTTTTTAAAGGCGGTCTGTGAGGAGCTTGGTATAGATGACGTGGAGCTTATACACGCAAGAGCCGAGGACTATGCACGAAAGCCGGGCTACAGAGCGGGCTTTGATACGGTGGTATCAAGGGCTGTAGCAAGGATGGACACCTTGGCGCAATGGTGTATGCCCTACCTTTCAAAGGACGGATATTTCTTAGCCTTAAAAGGTCCGAAGGCTGACGGTGAAGTGGCGGAGGCAAAGCGCACGGTAACGGTTCTGGGCGGAGCTGAGCCGGAAATAGTTGAAGTGAAGATACCGTATACGGATCTTAAACACAGGATAGTCTGCATAAAAAAAGTAAGACAAACTCCGATGCGTTTCCCCAATAAAAGAGCCGTCCTGTCAGAATTATCTGTCGAACAGTGCTATAAAAAAAAGAAATAAGAAAATAATGTAAAAATACGGCAAATTCTGTAAAACGAATTTGCTTTATTTTTTTGTTGGGCACTGCTATAATACAACTTGTAAGACAACCTGTATCAAATCAATGCCGGAATTTGGTTTCGGCGTTGAATTCAAACGGTACATCTATTAGCAGGGTTTCCCCAAGACCCGCTAACCCCCAAAATGTCTTACACCTTCCACCACCGAGGGTGATAACGGGAACGGCAGGCAGTCTTTTCATCATAGCTAATACATCAGTGCCGCCGTTTCCCCCGTTATCGCTCAATACATACGCAAAAGAGGCTTATTATGTTTGGTTTATTTAAGAAAAACGATGAGGACAGACCTGATGTTATAAATATTGACCTTGATAAAATCGTGCCCAATAAAAATCAGCCGAGAAAGTATTTTGACCCGAAGGCTATGGACGAGCTTACCGCATCGGTTGCGGAGTTTGGCATAATCCAGCCCGTCACGGTGAGAAGAAACAAGGGTACATACGAGCTTGTGGCGGGCGAAAGACGGTGCCGTGCCGCGCAGCTTGCCGGACTTACAAAAATACCCGCCGTTATAGTCGAGGCAAATACGGGCAAGAGCGCAATACTCTCCCTGCTTGAAAATTTACAGCGGGAGGATCTTTCGTTTTTTGAGATAGCCGAAAGCTACAGACGGCTCATAAGAAACCAGGGTATGACGCAAAACGAGCTTGCAAAGCAGGTGGGGAAGAGCCAGTCGTCGGTTGCAAACAAATTAAGACTGCTCAATTTATCGCCGCTTGTAAAAAAGCTTATACGGGATTACAATTTGTCCGAGCGCCATGCAAGAGCGCTGCTTGCCCTAAAAAGCGAGGACGAGCAGGTGGAGGTAATAAGGAGCATTTGCCGGGAGAGGCTTAACGTATCACAGACCGAAGAGCTTATTAAAATTATGAACGATGAAAATTTCAAGCGTGATAACAATTTGCATGTGGCAAGCGTTAAGGATATCAAGGTGTTTAAAAATACCGTAAATCATGCCCTTGATATTATGAAGCAGGGCGGCGTGGAGGCGCACATGGAGGAAAATTCGTTTGACTGGGGTACCGAATATGTTATAAAAATAAAAAGTCTGTATTAAAAAAGCTGTATAAAGGTCAGCCGATCGTAAAAGCGATACGGCTGACCTTTACAGCATATTAAGGAGTATCTGTTTAATTATTTGATCATTCGTTTTTTGCTATTTCCTTTATTGAGGTAACAAGACCCGCAAGCTCCTGTATATGTGACGGTACGATTATCTTTGTAGCCTTGCCGTCAGCCGCCTTTTCAAAGCTTTCAAGCGCCTTTATGGTAAGGTAGCCCTCTGTCGGGTTTGCTTCATTGATGCGTTTTATACCCTCCGCAACCGCAGTTTTTACGGTAACGATAGCCTCGGCCTCACCTTCTGCCTCACGAATCGCCGCCTGCTTTTTAGCCTCTGCTCTGAGTATTGCGGATTCCTTTTCACCCTCCGCCAAAAGTATTGCCGATTTCTTTTCGCCCTCGGCTCTTAAAATGCTTTCACGGCGTTCTCTTTCCGCCTTCATCTGCCTTTCCATTGCGTCCTGGATCTCCTTGGGCGGCATAATGTTTTTAAGCTCAACTCTGTTTATCTTTATACCCCAAGGATCGGTAGCCTCGTCAAGAATGGCGCGCATTTTTGTATTTACCGTATCACGGGAGGTGAGCGTTTCATCAAGCTCCAGATCGCCTATGATGTTACGGAGTGTTGTCGCGGTAAGGTTCTCAATAGCCATCATCGGGCGTTCAACGCCGTAGGTAAAGAGCTTTGGATCCGTTATCTGATAGTATACAACGGTATCTATCTGCATCGTAACGTTATCCTTTGTGATAACCGGCTGCGGCGGGAAATCCACAACATGCTCCTTCAGGCTTACCTTGCTTGCAATACGGTCGATAAACGGTACCTTTATGTGCAGTCCGACGCTCCATGTTGCATTGTAACCGCCAAACCGCTCAATGATATATGCGTGCGCCTGCGGCACGATTTTTACATTGGTTACAAGTATTAAAACCGCCAATCCCAAAACAATAAATAATAATATCATACTAATCCGCCTTCCTTTCAACAATGAGCTTTACGCCCTCGATTTTTTTTACAATAACAATTTCGCCCTTGTCTACAGTGCTCCCGTCGTCGCTTCTTACCGTCCATTCCATGCCGAACAGCTTGCCCTTGCCTTTGCCGTTTACATTGTCAACGGCTTCCGTGATCACGACCTGCTCGCCTATAAGACTGTCGATATTTGTTTTTGTACCCTTTGAACTCAGATAGTGCATGGACAGCGGTCGCAAAATGCATAGGAGTATTATGGATAAGGCAAAGAACACGCCAAGCTGTAAATATAAAGGTCCGTGCATCATGGCGCATATCGCCGCGCCCAACGCACCTATGGCAAACCAGATAGTTACAATCTGATATGTAACCGCCTCGATCAGTATAAATACCACCAATGCAATAAGCCACACCAAAAGCCAATTCATTTTCTGACACCTCCTGAATCTTTGTGTATATATTGTATCATACCCATATTAAATAATCAATATAAATAATTCCGGAAAGTTATGATTTTGCTTGATTTTTGATTTTGCATATTTTATAATGGGCATATAATATTTTTGAGAGAGAATGAGGATGCGGTATATGATTTTCGGAGTTGATTATTATCCTGAGCATTGGGACAGGAGCGAGTGGGAAGCACAGGCGAAGCTTATGCGTGAGGGCGGCTTTAATACAGTAAGAATGGGCGAATTTGCATGGAAGCTGTTTGAGGCGCATGAGGGTGAATTTGATTTTTCATTTCTTGATGATGCGATAAAAATTCTTGCAAAAGAGGGAATAAAAACGGTTTTGGGCACGCCAACCGCCGCACCGCCAAAATGGTTGGTTGATAAATATGACGTTTTGTTAAGGGACAAATACGGGCGGAAACGGGAATGGGGCTCAAGACGTGAGTGCTGTTCGAACAATCCCGCTTATATTGAAAAATCAAAGATAATCGTCAGGGAAATGGCAAAGCACTATAAGGACAACGAAAACGTTATCGCATATCAGGTAGACAACGAATTTGGCTGCCACGATTCCACACGCTGTTATTGTGAGCATTGCAGAAAAGCATTTTCAAAGTGGTTGGAAGCAAAATATGAAAATATCGGTATGCTTAATAAAAAGTGGGGAACGGTTTTCTGGAGTCTGCAGTATGACAGCTTTGACGAGATAATCCTTCCCGCTTATACCTCGTGTGAGGGTACATTTGGCGACAGGTGGGCGCATAATCCTGCGCTTGATCTGGAGTTTGCAAGATTTTCATCCGACAGTTGGGTGAAATATCAGAAGATGCAGATCGATATATTAAGAGAATATACGGACGTTCCCATAACGCATAATCTGATGGGGCATCATTCAAGCATTGATTA
>CACZPW010000124.1 GCA_902783115.1 uncultured Ruminococcus sp.
CGCATTTACCTATAACGTACCGCAAACAGCGGGCGGATCGTAGGGACAGGCGTCCCCGACTGTCCGCCATATATGTTTTACCAAGCCGCCATCGGCGGGCGGATAATATCCGCCCCTACTAAAGCGGAGCAACAGCACCGTAACAGTCCACCAATGGTAAGCCTTCGGGCGGACAGTCGAGGACGCCTGTCCCTACAAAACCGCAAAATTGCGTAATGCGGAAAGCCTTCCCCCTACGCGGGGAAGGTGGGCAATGCTTCCGCATTGCTCGGATGAGGGGTTATACATCGTCATATTCCGTATACCAATCTGTCGTTGCCGGCAAGATCCTTTTTCGCTCCGACGGTTTTAAAAAGCCCCGTATTCTTTACAAGCTCACAAACCGCCTCACGCTGATCATAGCCCGTTTCAAACACGGCGATACCGTTTTTATTTAAAATTCCCGGCAAAATTTCGCATATACGCCTGTAAAACAGCAGTCCGTCACTGCCGCCGTCAAGCGCGCGCACAGGCTCAAAGTCCTTTACCTCCGTTTGCAGCGTTTTTATTATCTCCGTTTTTATATACGGCGGATTTGAGATCACCGCGTTAAATTTTCTGTCTATCGTATCATTTAAAATATCCGCACACAGCAGATCTACCTTAACGCCGTTGAGCCTTGCATTTTCTGCCGCCGTATCAAGCGCGTTACGGTTTATGTCAAGCAACGTTACGGACGTGTTTTTACAAAGCTTTCCGATGCTTATCCCGATACAGCCCGAACCTGTGCCTATATCAATGACCGAATACGGCTTATCGCCGATCAAAGCGGCGGCAAATTCAACCACACATTCGGTATCTTGTCTTGGGATAAGCGTATCGCGATTTACAATAAATTCCATACCCATAAATTCAGACTTACCCAGAATATACGCCAGCGGCTCGCCCGCCTTGCGCCTGTCTGCCATTTCAAGAGCCATACCGCACGCTTTTTCATCCGCCTTATCTGTCTTTGAGATAAGATATTTTGCCCTGTCAAGCTTTAATGCGGACATAACAATAAGCTCCGCCTCAAAATGCGGAGCATCACTGTTTTGTATGATTTTTGAAATTGTGTTTGTAAGCTCGTAAATTACCATTTATCGTCCTCTTTGCTCTCGGGTATACACGGCTTCATCGACGCAATGGCAACCTCTATCTGAGAATCGTCCGGCTCACGGGTAGTTATCTTTTGCATCCACAGCCCCGGCTTTGAAAGCCACGATACGCATTTATTCCTGCTCCTGCCCGCAAGCTTTATTACCTCATACGATAATCCCGCAACCACAGGCATAAGGCAAAGCCTTACAATGATAGCCATAAGCTTTCTCAATACCACGTTTGCTATCATCTCAAACGGCGGTATCAAAAAGAATATCAGAATACTTATTACCATTACGAACAGCAAAAAGCTCGTTCCGCAGCGCGGGTGCAGTCTTGTGTATTTTCGCACGTTCTCCACCGTAAGCTCCTCGCCCGCCTCATAGCAGGCAATCGTTTTATGCTCCGCGCCGTGATATTCAAAAACCCTTTTTATCTCCTTCATTCTCGAAACAAGAAGCATATAGCCTATGAATATCAAAAGCCTTATGGCGCCCTCGCCCGCCGTTACAAGAAAATGCGAATCGGTGAACGCGCCTATCAGAAGCGATACAAGCCACGGAAGCACCATAAACAGACCTACGGAAAAAATTATCGAAATAAATACCGAAAAGCCTATTATATAATCCTTGAGCTTTTCACCGAATTTCTCTTCAAGCCACTTGTCAAGCTTGGACTCCTCCGCCCCGCCATCGGCTTCAAGATCGACAAATTCCGCGCTCCACATCAGTGAACGCATGCCTATCACAAGGCTCTCCACAAAATTCACACACCCCCGTATTACCGGCAGCTTTGCAAATGCGCTGTGCTTTTTCGTGCCTATATCCTCGATCTTACATTCTATTTCTCCGTCGGGACGTCTTACGGCGGTCGCAGTCTTATGCGGGCCGCGCATCATTACGCCCTCCATTACCGCCTGACCGCCTATTGATGTTATATGCTGTTCCTTACTCATTTTCCCATTTTTCTCCAATCTGTATTTTAACAACACGGCGCCGCACAGCAGTTAAGGCATAAAAGCGTTGTGCAGCAATCGCCCGGACATACGCAGCAGCCCGATACCGGACTTGAGTAGGGCGAATTGGTATAACCTGTGTTTTTATTTCTTATATTGCTGAGCATTGATGAATATTCCAAATTGTCAGGCTCCATTCTTACAGCCTGCTCTATATTCTCGACCGCACGCTGATACCAGCCCCGTCTTTGGCATATTATCCCGTTAAGATAATACCACTCGGCAACCCTCGGCAAAGAGTTTAACATCTGCACCGCCGCCGCAATATTGCCTATATTTATAAGCGCCCGTACCGCACTAAAGCTCGGCGTACTGTAGCTTGTGCGATAGCCTCCGAACGGATCATAGCCCTCAAACGGGTTATAGCCGCTATAGCCGCTTTGCTCATTTGTGCCGCCGCCTTTTGTGAGCACATCGTAGGCTTGGTTTATCTCCTTCATCTTCTCGCTTGCAATATCCGCCATAGGCGAATTTACATATTTATCGGGATGATATTTCTTCACAAGCGCTCTGTATGCTTTTTTTATAGTTTCCTCATCAGCGCCCGGGCTGACTCCCAAAACCTCATACGGATTCATTTTTTTCTCCTGTGTCAATGTCGTTTTCTGCATTCGGGGCGCTTCTTAGAATACTCTCCTGCTTTGCCCGTATGCCCGTATATATTATGTGCCTTATAAGGCTGTCATTCCTGTAGATCTTTAAAAGCTCATAGGTCGTTGAAAGCTCCGCCAGATTCATGGTAAGCGCCGTTTCGGTTGTGTATGCGATCCCGCTCTTTACGGCGTTTACATCGGTATTCCCCGTAAGAAACGGATTGTAGCTTCCCGATCTTGCATCCTTTTCCATATCGTTATAGGCATCGATAACATATATCCACCTGCCTATGTTATAGCCAAACCAGCCCAGTACCCTCAACGTAGTCTTATCGGCGATAAAATCGGGCATAAACAGCGTTTCCAATATCCTTGCAAAGCAGTCCGCCGCCTCGTCAAGCCCCGCGCCCGCTTTTTCAAGCCCGCCAAGCCTTAAAAGCTCACTGTATACCGCATCATATTTTACGGCGTATTTTTTACGTATACGCTTTATCATCGGCTTATACAGGAGCATCAGAAACAGCGCCTTTATGCTCCCATCGTCCCGCCAATCGTCCAGAAATTTCAGGTACGCAAGCATTATTCCCATATTCGCCGCATAATCAACGGCACGGCTGTTTTGTATCTCCTTATGCTTCTTTACCGGATGCGCGATACACCGTTTATCGCATATTTGAGGCTCCTCGCTATCCACGCCCGAAAGCACAGTAGCAAGAAAGGTTATATCGTAGCTCAGTCCCAGTCTCGATAATTGACCGCCCTGTTTGCCCATAGCCTTACACAAGCCGCAGTAGTATGTCATAAAGGTTTTGTAATCGGCATCATCTATGCGATCCTTGCATATCGTAACATATCCAAACACAGCAGCATACCCCTTCCGGCTTTTCGTAAATATAAGTATAACGCTTATTTTTCAAAAATTCAACAAAAATAACTCCTTTTTTTATAAAATTAACGATTTATTCATAAACTAAAAAAAATTCGATAAAAAAACGAGGTGTCGGCAATGAAAAATAATATGACAAAAGCACAGTACGGCGAATATGTAAAAACCAAAGTCCCCAAATCTCCCGTCGTAAAGGACTGTATAAAAGCCTTTACGGTAGGCGGCACGATCTGCGCCATAGGCGAAGCGTTTACGAAAATGTATGTTTTTTGGGGGCTGAGCGTCGATACGGCAAGGCTTTTGACCTCAATTACACTTATATTCCTATCCGCTCTCCTTACCGCTCTTAACATATATCCCAAAATCGGTAAATTCGGTGGCGCAGGCAGCATCGTACCCATAACCGGCTTTGCAAATTCCGTCGTGTCCCCTGCGATCGAGGCAAAGCCCGAAGGCTACGTTCTGGGCGTTGGCGCAAAGATCTTCTCAATAGCAGGCCCCGTTATACTCTTCGGAACGCTTGCGTCAATGCTTGCGGGTATGATATATTATTTCAAATAACGAATATTTGTTCGATTTTGGTCTTGATTATTTTAAATATCGGTGTATAATGGTAAGTGATAAATTTCCAAAGGAGCGGTTATATGAATTACCTTTTATACACCATAATTTTTTTGCTTGCGATACTGATAGTCTGCGTGATAATGCTTCTTGCAAGGAATCAGTCCTTTAACGAGGCGCAGATCACAAGGGATATAAATGCCTCCACCGTATCGGCTATAAAGGAGCTTGGCTCCATTATTACGCAAAATCAGAAGGACGTTAATAAAATACAGACCGAAAAATTTTCCCAAATTGACAGAAGCATAACCGGTATGCAAAAGCGGGTATCGGAGCAGCTTGAAAACGTGTACGGCAAATTCGGACAGATGCAGGCAATGGCTGACGGAGTCAATGATCTGAGGAATATTCTCTCAAACGTTAAAACGAGAGGAATCTTGGGCGAGCTGTCCTTGGGCGCGATACTTGACGAGATATTGGCGCCCGAACAGTTTGATACCAACGTTGCAACCATTCCCAAAAGCGCCAACAGAGTCGAGTTTGCGATACGTCTGCCCCACGACGATACGGGGCTTGTGTATCTGCCCATTGACTCAAAATTTCCGCTTGATGCGTATACAAGCCTTAACGACGCCTACGAGGACGGCGACGTCGAACGCATTTCACAGTGTAAAAAGCTGCTCATAAGCCGCATGAAGCTCTTTGCAAGGGATATCCGCCAAAAGTATGTGGAGCCTCCCTACACCACCGATTTTGCGATAATGTATCTGCCCATCGAGGGGCTTTATGCGGAAAGTCTGCGGCTTGGTATGGTCGAGGAATTACAGCGTGAGTATAAAATAAATATTGCAGGTCCTTCAACCATGGCGGCAATGCTCAACGCGCTTTTAATGGGCTTTAAAACGCTTGCGCTTGAGAAAAAAAGCTCTGAGGTATGGGAAATTTTAAGCTCGGTACGGGCTGAATTTGAAAAGTTTGACGCCGCCCTTGAAACCGCAAAAAAACATATCGCGCAGGCGGAGGGTGACCTTGAAGCCTTAGTCGGCACAAGAACGAGGGCGATCATAAAAAAACTCGACGCCTTGGAAAAATAGAACATTTGTCATGCATAAGTAAATATAATTTTAGATAAAATATCTTGAATATTTAAAAAAATGCAGTATAATAGGTGTGTCGGAGAGATCCGATATTTTAGGCAAGACTAAAACAGTATGTGGTTACCGGTAGATTTGCAGGTCCGGACTTTGTCCGCCCTGTTTTTCGGGTACCGGTTGAGCGGTTATGCCATCACTTCCTTGGAAGGAGTTGATAGCTTATGGACAATGAACTCATTATACTAATGATTTTATTACTGCTTATGATAGTTTCCATAAAAAAATAACGCACCACTACCAAATGAAGCGTTATTTTTTATAAATACATTTCTTTTGGCATAACCGTTTGAAGTCTTGCCTTTTTCTGTTGTCATTATACCGCTTTAACTCCGTTTTGTCAAGCTGAATTTAGATATTTTATTTGATTTTACTTGAAATTTTATTCCGTATATGGTAAAATACACGGGAAAATGAAAAATAATATTATTTATATAAACGGAGGATACTATGTCAGGTCATTCAAAATGGAGTACCATTAAAAGGAAAAAAGGCGCAAACGACGCACAGCGCGCAAAAATTTTCACAAAAATAGCAAGGGAGATAATCGTTGCCGTAAAGGCGGGCGGCGCAGACCCCGATAACAACGCAAGCTTAAAGGACGTTATCGCAAAGGCACGTTCAAACAATATGCCAAACGACAACATCAACCGCACGATCAAAAAAGCGGCGGGAGATACGGATACGTCAAACTATGAAAGCATCACATACGAGGGCTACGGTCCGAGCGGCGTTGCGGTGATAGTCAACACTCTTACCGACAACCGCAACCGTACTGCCGCAGACATACGCCATGCTTTTGACAAGTTCGGCGGAAATTTGGGACAAAACGGCTGCGTAAGCTTTATGTTCGACGAAAAGGGCGTGCTTGTTGTCGAGGACGAGGATAATGAAATAGACGAGGAAGAGGTAACCATGGACGCGCTTGAAGCGGGCGCGGACGATATAGATATCGACGACGGTATCATCGAGATAACCACGGCTCCCGCCGATTTTTCATCAGTCCGTGAGGCGCTTGAGGGTAAGTATACCTTCGCCACCGCCGAGGTAAGAATGGTTCCGCAGACAATGACGGAGCTTACAAACGAGGACGATATAAAGAATATGACGCGTATGCTCGATATGCTTGAGGATAACGACGACGTTCAGGACGTATATCATAACTGGGATATGCCCGAAGAATAATGATGTAATACCAAAACAGGTGTGCGGTTTGATGCGGCACACCTGTTTTTGTTTGTCCGTTCTCTGCTGTTTTACCTTTGTCTTCAATTTGGCATATCTTTAAAAAACGGTATGCCGAAGCCCGTTTTATATTTTTTGCGGCTTTGCCGGCAGCTGCGCCAAAATTATTGCGGCAAGCATTATCGCACAGCCGCATATTTCCTTCAGCGTCATCGCCTGCCCCAGTATCAGCCAGCCCGCAACGGCGCTTATGCAGGATTCAAGACTCATAATGATCGCGGCAACGGTCGGATTAAGTCCGCGCTGACCTATAATTTGCAGCGTATATGCAACTCCGCTCGACAGTATTCCCGTATACAGAAGCGGAAGCCATGAAGCGCATACACTGCCGATTGTCGGCGTTTCGGTAAAAAGCATAAGCGGCAGCGCCAGAATTGCCGCAACCGCAAACTGCATACCGCATAGAAGATACGCATTTATATGCGGCGAATACTTGGAAACGGCTATGATCTGCGCAGTATACGAAACGGCACAGAAAAATACGAATATATCGCCCCTGTTTATCGAAAAATCCTCTTTTACGCATAACAAATACACGCCTAACAGGGCAAGCAGCACCGACACCCACACAAGCGGCGTCGCTTTTTTACGGAAAAATACCGCGTACGCAACAGGAACCATGATTATATACAGCGCCGTTATAAAGCCCGCCTTGCCGCTTGTAGTGTATAAGATCCCGTATTGCTGGAAGCAGTTTGCGATGCCCAGAGATAATCCGCACACGATTCCGCCCTTTACGGTCGTTTTTGTGTCCTGTGATTTCTCCTTGCTTAGCGCCGCTAACGGAAACAGAACGATGACCGCAATTACCGATCTTAAAAATGCAAACGTAAACGGGCCTATGTAATCCATGCCCTTTGACTGAGCAACGAAAGCAACTCCCCATATTGTTGCGGTAATAAATAATATAAACGAATGCTTTATCTGAACAGAAATATCGCTCTACCTCCCCGAAAAATACCCCAAAATGAATATTTATTCGCAAATTTACAGAGATTTTAACATAAAAATTCATTTTTGTCCACCTATTCTATTGACTTTTCGGAAAAAATATACTATACTCTTTGTTGTAAATAAATTTTTGAAAGAAGGAAAGAAAATGAAAAAGTTAATATCATGTGTATTGGCAGCGGCAGCTTTGACATCTTCAATGATGCTTGCAGGCTGCGGCGGCAGTGACGGTAAGGTGCTTACAATGGCAACAAATGCGCAGTTCCCGCCTTATGAATTTTACGAGGGCGACAAGATCGTCGGCATTGACGCTGAGATCGCGGCGGCTATTGCAGAGAAGCTCGGCATGGAGCTTAAAATCGAGGACGTTGAGTTTGATTCTGTTCTTGCAGGCGTTCAGTCGGGTAAGTATGACATCGGTCTTGCGGGTATTACCGTAACCGAGGACAGAAAAGCAAGCATGGATTTCTCACAGTCCTATGCAAAGGGCATCCAGGCAGTTATCGTAAGAGAGGACTCGGCTATAAAGTCTGTTGACGATATTCTTGCCGACGGCGCAACCTATACCGCAGGTGTTCAGTTATCAACAACCGGCGACATTTACGCTACTGACGATCTGGGCTCCGACCGTGTTCAGGAGTTCCAGACAGGTGCTGACGCTGTTGCGGCTCTTATGGCAGGTAAGCTTGACTGCGTTATCATTGATAACGAGCCGGCTAAGTCGTATGTTAAGGCAAACGAAGGCCTTAAGATCCTTGAGACAACATATGCAGAGGAAGAATATGCGCTTTGTACGCAGAAGGGCTATTACAAGCTTGCAGATATAGATGCGGCAATATCAGAGCTTAAAGCGGACGGAACGATCGACAAGATCATAGCAAAGTACATTCCTGCTGAATAATCGGGATTTTACGGGGGTGAGCCTGGGTTTGTGTTCACCCCCGTTTATTTTTTAGAAAGGAATTTCAGTAAATGAATTTTAAAGAGCAATTTATACTGAATTTTGTGACGGACAACCGCTGGACAAATATAACCACCGGTCTTATACATACGATAATCATCACAATATGCGCCGCTCTTATCGGACTTGTGCTCGGTATGATCGTTGCGGCGGTGCGGACGACCTACGACAAAAACTGCGAGAGTCTTAAACGCCGCGGCGGCTTGGGCTATATTATAATGACCTTCTTCAACGCCGTATGTAAGCTGTATCTTACTATTTTCCGCGGCACACCCGTTGTCGTACAGCTGATGATAATGTACTATATAATCTTTGCGTCGGCAAAGAACGGTCTGGGCGTTGCGATCATCGCATTCGGAATCAATTCGGCGGCGTATGTTGCAGAGATATTCAGAGGCGGCATAATGTCAATAGACAACGGACAGTTTGAGGCAGGCAGATCGCTTGGCTTTAACTATATCCAGACTATGATGTACATTGTTATACCTCAGGTAATAAAGGCGATCCTGCCCGCACTTTTAAACGAGTTTATAGCACTTTTAAAGGAAACCTCTGTTGCGGGCTATGTAGGTATCACAGACCTTACACGCGGCGGAAATATCATTCGCGGCGTGACCTTCTCCGCATTCATGCCGCTTATTGCGGTAGCGCTCATCTACCTTATTATGGTGGTATGCCTTACAAAGGTTGTGGGAATTATAGAAAGGAGGCTCAGAAAAAGTGAAAGATAACGCTTTGATCGAGGTTAAGGATCTGAAAAAGCATTATAAAAACGGCGCCGTAAAAGCGCTTGACGGCATAACGACCGATATAACAAAGGGCGAAGTCGTTGTTGTTATAGGTCCGTCGGGAAGCGGAAAATCCACTTTCCTCCGTTCTCTTAACCTGCTTGAGCTGCCTACATCGGGCTCGATTATGTTTGACGGCGAGGACATCGCCGCACCGCATGTAAACATCAATAAGCACCGTCAGAAAATGGGAATGGTGTTCCAGCATTTCAATCTCTTCCCCAATATGACGGTCTTAAAGAATATGACTATCGCACCTATGAAATTAAAGGGTTTGTCAAAGGAGGACGCCGAGAAAAAGGCTATGGAGCTTTTGGAACGTGTCGGACTTGCAGACAGAGCGGAGGCATATCCGTCACAGCTTTCGGGCGGACAAAAGCAGAGAATAGCAATAGTCAGAGCCCTGTGCATGGAGCCTGATGTGCTCCTGTTTGACGAGCCTACCTCGGCGCTTGATCCCGAAATGGTCGGCGAGGTTTTAGACGTTATGAAAAAGCTTGCAAAGGCGGGTATGACTATGGTTGTCGTTACTCACGAAATGGGCTTTGCCCGTGAGGTGGGAAGCAGAGTCGTATTTATGGCGGACGGAGTTATTGTCGAAGAGGGCACTCCGTCGGAAATGTTTGATTCTCCCAAAAGCGAAAGACTTAAAAGCTTCTTGGCAAAGGTATTGTAAAATATATTTAACGGACGGGACATCTTGTGTATCATTACGCAAAATGCCCCGTCCCTTAGATTCATTCAAAAATATGCTTTTTATTCAGAATTGTTTGGCAATAATCGAAACTTTTATTTTTTTATTTATCCGCTTTTTTGTTTTCTGATATACCGTTTAAACGGCTGTCATTGACCGATACCTCCTTTTTTTGTTTTTGCAAACAAAAAAGTGTGCAACCAATAGAAGCCGCACACCGAAAAATGCACAACTCCGATTGCTGCGACACAATTGCTTTAACACCGAACAAGTGCAAAACACGAAGAGTACATTTTTACCAAATTAAAATGCACCCGCCCGGCAAAAACAATATGCAATTGTGTCGCATAAAAATCATAGCACAACCGATTAAAATAGTCAATACATTATGAAATAAAATTTTTCTATGTACTGTAAAGAATTCCCCGTCCTTTCAGTTTTCTACAGATTCTCCCAATCTATTCTTTCATTTTTGTAAAAATATTCCCTGTCGTGTTCTCCTATTTCTCTTAATACCCTGCACGGATTTCCGGCTGCGACAACATTTGCGGGAATATCCTTGGTTACTACGCTTAGCGCGCCTATGACCGAATTTTCGCCTATATTAACGCCCGGCACAATTACTGCACCCGCGCCAAGCCACACGTTATCCCCAATATGCACATCTTTATTATACTGCAAGGCTCTTTTCCTCAGCTCCGGCTTGATCGGGTGATTTGCGGTTGCAACCGTTATATTCGGTCCGAACATAACATTATCCCCTATGTAAATATTGCCGTCATCCACAAGCGTTAAATTAAAATTCGCATATACGTTATTTCCCATAAATACATGTTTTCCGCCCCAGTTTGCATAAAAAGGCGGCTCAATATAGCAGTTTACACCCACGCTGCCAAACATTTCCTTCATCATTGACTGTCGCTTCGCCTGTTCATACGGTCTTGTATGGTTAAAATCATATAACTTATCCAGAGCCTTTAATTGCTCCTCAAACAGCTCCTCGTCAAAAGGTGAATATATAAGTCCCTTTTCCATTCTTTCTTTATCATTCATAAGCTTGTCCCCCGTTGATTGCTGTTACCCATATTATATATGAGCTGTAATTAAAAATCAACTCTTACCTTTGTAAACCGCAGACAGGAGCTGTTGCATTAAATTTTGGTTTAGCGTACCATTTTGATTACGGTAAATTGGTGTGGGTTGTAGGGGCGACTATTAGTCGCCCGCTGTTATCGGTAC
>CACZPW010000125.1 GCA_902783115.1 uncultured Ruminococcus sp.
ATCTCACCGCTTTTTCACTCGGGGCGGTATCTTTATACAGCACCCTCGCTTAAAACGGCGACCTTCTTGCCTCTATCCCGTTACACCGTGGTATTACGTTAGGATAGGAAAGAAAGAATATGTATACAGAGTAGGGGCGGATATTATCCGCCCGCTGTTCACGGCTGAATCAAATGAAATAATTAAATGCAAAATTAAAAATGGGTTGTAGGGACAGGCGTTTTTGCGACTGTCCGGTGTATATGGTATAAATGACCTCAGAATAACACGCTTGTAGGGACAATTCACGAATTGTCCGCCGTATACGGAACATAAACCGCAAACACCGGCACAAAGGCATAATATATAAAAATGGAGAAAAAACATGGGAATCATACATATACTTGACAGTGAAATTTCAAACAAGATAGCGGCGGGCGAGGTCGTTGAGCGGCCTCAGAGCGTCATAAAGGAGCTTGTCGAAAACAGCATCGACGCAAAAAGCACAAGAATAACCGTTGAAATAAACAACGGCGGAACAACCTTTATGCGTGTTACTGATAACGGTGTGGGAATGAGCGGCGAGGACGCAAAAATCTCATTTTTGCGGCATGCGACAAGTAAGATACAGACCGACAAGGATCTTGACGCAATATATACCTTAGGCTTTAGGGGCGAGGCGTTATCGAGCATAGGCGCGGTTTCAAAGGCGACTCTCCGCACAAAACGGCGTGAGGATAGCGAAGGGGTTTTGGTCGCCTGTAAGGGCGGCGAGATATTATCGGCATCGGCGTCGGGAACGCCTGACGGGACGAGCATAACCGTTGAAGATCTGTTCTATAACACGCCCGCACGCCTTAAATTCCTTAAAAAGGACGCGACTGAGGCGGGGTATATAACCGATATTATGACAAAGTTCATACTTGCGCACCCCGAGATATCGTTCAGACTCACAATAAACGGCAAGGAAAAGCTGTTTTCGTCGGGCGACAATTCTCTTATGAATGCGGTATACACCGTTTACGGCAGGGATTACGCAAAGCACATGAGAGAGGTTTTATACGAGTTTGAGGGCATAAAGGTCAGCGGACTTGTTGCCACAGGTAACGTTTCAAGACCGAACAGGAATTATCAGAGCTATTTTGTAAACAGCAGATATATAAAAAGCCCGTTGATGATACGCGCGGTCGAGGAGGCGTACAAAAATCAGATAATGATAGGCAAATTCCCCGTTGCCGTTTTAAATCTTTCGATAGATCCCGGGCAGGTGGATATAAACGTACACCCCACAAAGCTTGAGGTGAAATTTTCAAACGAAAAGGATATTTACCACTGTGTGTATTACGGTGTCAAAAACGCCCTCTATACCGAGGCAAACGTCCCCCGTATAGAACGCGAGGTCGCATTTGAGCGTGATACGGCAAAAGAGCAGCTTTATATAAGCGATATGGTAAAAAATCTGCCGGAGGATATGAAGACAAAGGCGGGACGGGATAATACGGGCTTTGTATCAAGCCTTACAAGGCGTCCCGAAACGCCGGATTATAACCCGAAACAGAATCCGTTTCTGACCGGCGAGATGAAAAAGGCAGACGATGCTGCAAAAAGCGCGTACAAGCCGAAAAACGGAGGCGCTTACGTAAAGGAACCGCCCAAAAAATACGGGCCGCTTATAAGCGATGCGCCCGCAGACGAGGTGATACCCAAGCAGGATATACCGGGCAGTACAGAGGATAACAATGTTTTTGTCGATGAATATTTTGAAATAACCGGTCAGGTATTTGACACCTATATCATAGCCCAAAAGGGTGATGAAATGCTTATAGTTGACCAGCATGCGGCGCATGAAAGGCTCAAATACGAGGAGCTTAAAAGGGATATTGAAAACAAGGCGGTATTTTCGCAGATGCTTATCGAGCCTGTTATAGTAACCATGACGGGCGGTGAATATTCCGCATTTGAGGGCATAAAGGAAACGATATCGGATATGGGCTTTGACTGTGAGGATTTTGGCGACAACACAGTTCTTGTCCGCGCGGTGCCGGGCGATGTGGAGCTTGGCGAGGTCGAGGATCTGCTGCTTGAGCTTATACAGAATTCACAGCAAAAAGAGGTCATAACAAGCAAGCAGGAGCGTCTTTTATATACCATTGCCTGCAAAAGTGCGATAAAGGCAAACCGTAAAATGAGCAAGCCCGAAATGGAGGAGCTTTTAAGAAACGTACTGAGGCTTAAAAATATAAACACCTGTCCTCACGGGCGGCCGATAATAATAACGATGTCGCAAAAAGAGATTGAGAAGGAGTTTGGCAGGATAGTATGACAAAGATCCCACTCATAGCGGTTGTGGGCGCGACTGCGTCGGGAAAAACGGGGCTTGCAATAGATATTGCAAACAAATTCGGTGGCGAGATAGTATCTGCGGACAGTATGCAGATATACAAGTATATGGACATAGGTACCGCAAAGCCGACTTTGGAGGAACAGAGGGCGGCTGTGCATCACCTGATAGATTTTGTGCCGCCGGCAGAAAGCTACAGCGTGGCGGATTACTGCGCCGATGCGCATGAGGTGATAGCAGGTATCATAAGCCGGGGGCATATCCCCGTGATATGCGGCGGTACGGGGCTTTATGTCGATTCCCTTATAAAGGATATACCCTTTGGCGAAATGAAATCGGACGGCGCCTTGCGTGCCGCGCTTTGGGATATCGCAAAAAAAGACGGCGGCGATAAGCTTTTGAAAATGCTTTATGAATTTGATCCGGAAAGTGCGGCAAAGATCCACCCCAACAACATAAAGCGCATAATCCGCGCCATTGAATTTTACAAATTAAGCGGCGTGCCCATATCAAAGCACAACGAGGAAACAAAGAAGCATCAAAGCAGATATGAGGCGTGTATGCTTATGATAGACTATCCAAGAGAAGCGCTCTATGACAGAATAAACCGCCGTGTAGGCATGATGATGGACTCGGGGCTTTTGGACGAGGTAAGGTCTCTTGTAAAAATGGGCTGTACAAGGGATATGCAGAGTATGCAGGGTATAGGCTACAAGGAGATAATGGGATACCTTGACGGAGAATACAGCCTTTTTGAAGCGGAGGAAAAAATCAGGCAGGCAAGCCGCAACTATGCAAAGCGCCAGCTTACCTGGTTTGGGCGAAACGGCAAAATAATACATCTTAACGCAGAGGACGGAATCAAGGAAGCGGCATACGAGAGTGTAAATAAATTTTTGATTTTAGGGTAAATTTAAGGTTTATGCATTATGATATATAATGGATAGATTTATAAAAGGGGGCAGAGGGCTTATGGCAGAGCTTGAAAAGGACATGGCTTTAAATACCGATACGGAAACCGGCGGTTTTTTTGATGATACGGAAACCGTCAAGGAAGAAATACCTAAGGAAAAGAAGTCAAAAAAATTCAAAAGTCCGTTTAAGGGCAAAAAAAGAACGGTAATAGCCTGTATTGCGGTAATTACTGCCATAGCTCTTTTAACGGGCATTGCGGCGGTCACAAAATCCGTAAAAAAGAAGAATTCGGCGGATAATATGTTCACCGATACCGAGGTGGTGCGTGCGAACATAGAAAATGCCATAACGGGTTCATCGCATATCGAGCCTAACGATTCGTACAAGGTCGCAACGATAAAATCGGGCGATATAAATAAGGATTATTTCAAAGAGGGCGATAAGGTCAAAAAGGGCGATAAGCTCTACCAGTTTGACGATGAGGATGCAAGAAACGCATTAAGCTCCGCACAAAATTCGCTTACCAAGGCTCAGCAGTCGTATTCCGACGCCGTGAAGCAAAAATCAATTACCGTATCTTCAAACAATTATGCGACAAACAGCGTAAGAAACGGAGTCGAAAAAGCGCAGAATGCTTTAAAGGACGCAGAGAGGGCGTACAACGACTGCTATCCCAAGGCGGATTTTGCGGGAAAGGTCGCCGAGGTTTATGTAAAGGACGGCGATAACGTATCAAACGGCGCAAGGCTTATGAGCGTCTATAACGACAGATATATGAAAATACGGCTTCCGTTCAATGAGTTTGACGCCGAAAACGTATATGTGGGCGCAGCTGCGCAGTTAAACGTTGTCGGCTCCTCAGACGAGCTTTGGGGAAGTGTAACGGAGGTGTCCTCCGCAAGCGTTGTGGGCGACGCGCATACGATGCTTGTATATGCAACCATAGAGCTTGACAATCCCGGCGCTTTATCGACGCGGGATGTGGGCAGCGCCGTTGTAAATGGGGTGGCTTGCTCGGATACCGCCAATTATGAATACATAAACGAAGCGGATATAATCTCAAAGGCGTCCGGCAAGGTCTGCGATCTCAGCGTTTCGGACGGCGATGCGGTGTATGGCGGACAGACTCTTTGCCGTATAGAATCGGACAGCGTAAATACAAGCCTGTTAAACGCAAGGCTTTCATACAGCGACGCGGTTGCGCAGCTTGAAAAGCAGGTTTTGAACAACGATACCTTTTCGCAGGATTCGAGCATCAAGAACGCACAGCTGGGACTTGAGGACGCAAAGCTTTCGGTCAAAAAGGCGCAGGACACAGTCAATGATTATCTTATCGAGGCGCCTATCGACGGAACGGTGGTTACCAAAAACGCAAAGGCGGGCGATACCATAGATTCGCAGAACAACAGCGAGCCGCTTTGCGTTATATACGATCTGTCCCGTGTAAAATTCACCATTTCAGTAGATGAAACGGAAATAGCGCTTGTAAAGGTCGGTCAGGACGTTATTGTCACGGCAGACGCCTGCAGGGGCACATTTATGGGAAAGATCACAAAGGTACCGGTTGACGGCGTAAACGAAAACGGCGTAACGACATACACCGTTGAGGTCGAAATCGAGAACTACGGCGATCTTCTGCCCGGCATGAACTGTAACGCCCGTGTTATCGTGGAACAGGCGCAGGATGTGCTGACGGTACCCGTAAGCAGTGTAAACAGGGGAAATATCGTCTTTGTCAAGGAGGACGGCAAAAAGCGTCCGAATGACGTGACCGACAGAATAAAGGAAAACAAGGAAAATCAAAATAATAACGATAACAAAGATAACAAAGAAGATAAGAACGGCAAAAAAGGCGACAAGTCTGAACAAAGCGCAAGTCCTTTACCCACCATGCCCGCAAGAGGAGAGGGCGGCAACATGCCGTCGGGCAGCGGCAGCGGAGCATCTTCGGGTATGAGCGGCAATATGCCGTCGGGCAGCGGCAGCGGAGCATCTTCGGGTATGAGCGGCAATATGCCGTCGGGCAGCGGCAGCGGAGCGCCATCGGGAACGAGAGGTAATATGCCGTCGGGCAACGGCAGCGGTATGCCGTCGGGCAATTACCAAAGCGGCGGTATGAGAGGCGGCGCAGCTCCTACGCCAAGACCCAAGAGTGCGGCTGATATTGATACTGCGAATATACCCATGAATATCGAGGTGCCCGACGGATACAGAGCGGTAGTTGTCGCAACGGGTATAAACGATACACAGAATATAGAGATAGTCGCAGGTCTTGACGAGGGCGATATTATACGCACCATAAACACTATGGCGTCAAGCGAAAACGCCTCCTTCGGCATGGGCGGCGGTATGTACGGCGGCATGAACGGCGGCATGTACAGAGGCGGCAGTATGGGCGGCGGTATGTACGGCGGCGGCATGTACAGAGGCGGCAGTATGGGCGGCGGCATGGGCGGCAGCCGGTACGGAAGATAAGCGGAGGATAAATATATGGCACCGCTTGTAGAATTAAATGACGTATATAAGATATATAAAATGGGTGATGAGGAGGTACACGCCCTTGACGGCGTGACTCTCACCATCGAAAAAGGCGAATTTGTGGCGATAGTCGGACAGTCCGGCTCGGGTAAATCCACCTGTATGAACATCATAGGCTGTCTTGACGTTGCAACAAAGGGTGAATATAAGCTAAACGGCAGACTTATAAATAATTATACCTCCGATGAGCTGGCAAAGGTCAGGAATAAAATGCTTGGATTTATATTCCAGCAGTATAATCTTATTCCCAAGCTTACGGTTCTGGAGAATGTTGAGCTTCCGCTTCTTTACGGAGGCATGAAGGAGTCGGAGCAAAGAGAAAAAGCGCTTATTGCACTCAAAAGAGTGGGCTTGGCGGAAAAGGCGGGCAATTATCCGTCACAGCTTTCGGGCGGTCAGCAGCAGAGGGTGTCAATAGCAAGAGCGCTTGCGGGGAATCCGTCGGTAATTCTTGCAGACGAGCCTACGGGTGCGCTCGATTCAAGAACGGGCAGAGAGGTAATGCTGTTTTTGCAGGAGCTCAACCGTGAGGGTAATACCATTATCCTCATAACGCATGATAATTCCATAGCCAAAAGCGCAAAGCGCATTGTGAGGATAACGGACGGAAAAATCGTATATGACGGAGACGCACAGGGCGATGTGACGGTCATGAATATGCACGGCGCACTTGACGATGCGCCGGAGGATAAAAGAGCCGAGGGCAGCACTTAAAAGGCCTTAAAAAAGGATTGGTTATAAAAATGAGTATATTGAAATGCTTTTCCATGGCAATTTCAAGCATAGTGAGCAATAAATTCCGTTCACTGCTTACCATGCTTGGCATTATTATAGGAATAACGGCGGTCATTGCGCTTGTAAGTCTTATGTCGGGACTTACCTCCGAGGTAACAAAGGCGTTCGAGGATATGGGCATCGAATCCATAAACGTTTCCATATCCACCCGTAATGCGACAAAGGAGCTGCCTACGGAGGACATGGAGGCGCTTGCAAACGATAATCCCAAAATCATAAAGGGACAGTCGCCCGTTGTGTCGATGCCCGCGTTTATAAAGAACGGAAACGATACCCTGACCTCAAGAGCGACGGGTGTGAACGAGGAATACCTCGGCTTAAAGGCGTTGGATATCGCCTACGGCAGAGATATTACATATATAGATATAGAAACGAGGCAGAAGGTCTGCGTTATAGGTACATATATCGCGCAGACGGTTTTCGGGGGCAATGCGCTCGGCAAAACCCTGCAGATAACGGGAACTCCGTATCTGGTCGTGGGCATTATCGAGGAGCAGGACGATTCCACGCAAAATTCGGCGGATGACGCCGTTTATGTGCCGTATACCGTTGCGACTCATACCGTAAGGTCAACGACCATTTCAAGCTATGTAGTGTATGCAAGGACCCAGGATACCGTCGAGGAAGCGGTAGCGCTTATAAAGGCGCTTTGTTATAAGGATATAGGTGATGAAAATTACTATACCGTAACGTCGCTTAAGTCACAGGCGGAGAGCATGACGGATATTCTGGATAAAATGAAGCTGATGCTCATAGCCATAGCGGGAATTTCTCTGGTGGTTGCGGGCATAGGCATAATGAATATAATGCTTGTGTC
>CACZPW010000126.1 GCA_902783115.1 uncultured Ruminococcus sp.
AAAAAGGACTATAAATTGTGTAAAAAAATTAAAAAAAGGTATTCACAAAATACAAAATATATAGTATAATACATAATGAGTTTATATTAAACAAAGAATGGGTGATGCAGTTTGCGTATAGAACAGCTTGAAAAGAACAAAGTCATGGTAACATTGACCGCAGATGATTTACATATGATGGATATAGATATTTCCACTTTGGGAAATGAAACGGTAAAGCTTAACACATTCCTTTTTACCATAATGGAAAGAGTCAAAGCAGAAACCGATTTCAACCCTTACGGAGGTCAGGTGCTTATGGAGGCTATGCCTACGGCAGAAGGCGTAAGCATATTTGTAAGCAAGGTGCTTGACGATAGAAAGATAACCAAAAATGCCTTCAGGAGCGTAAGAACGATACGGGCAAGAGGTATTGACAGTTCAGAAAACGAAGCAGATTCGATGGAGCTGTTTTATATAGAAAGCTTTGACGATGTTTGTTCGGTGTTAAGGGAATTAAAATATAACACGCTTTTAAAGGCGGAGCTTTATGAGATAGACGGTGAATATTGTATTTTAATAAAGCGTGATTTTAAGAGCCCCCAATCCATGGGCGTACTTTGGGAGTTTGCAAGGCGAAGAGCGGTACATAGTATGCAAAAGGATTTTGTAAGAGAACACGGCACACTTATTGCAAGAGGAAGAAAGCTTGCAAATATGGGCAAGGGCGTAAAGAGCCTGTATTAAAATAATTTTGACAATCCACTTGATTTTTCGGCATTTAAAGAGTATAATAAATAACAGTTTCAAGATAAAAGGAGATTTTTAAAATGGGTTTATTTGAATTAACGGTATTTGCAGAGGGTACACAGGCTACACAGGATGCGGCACAGCAGGCAGGCGGTATAGGCTCGCTTCTTTCTATGTTCCTTCCTATGGTTATAATCATTGCGCTTCTATATTTTATGATGATAAGGCCGCAGAGAAAGAGAGAAAAGGAAACAAAGCAGATGATAGACGCCATGAAGGTCGGCGATAAGGTCGTAACGATCGGCGGAATATGCGGCAAGGTAGTCAAGATAAAAGACGAGTTTGTATTCATCGAGTCGGGAAATATCGGTACCGAAAATGAAAAATCAGTTATAAAAATGGAGCGTGATGCTATAAAGACGGTACAGACAAAGATCAAAAACTGATAAATATTGTACTTAAATAAAAACCTTTATAATATATTTAATTAGGATATATTATGGAGGTTTTTTTATGCTAAAAAGAATTATTACAGCTTTAAAATGTGCGATCATATCTGTTGTTACAGCTATTGTGTGCATATTTATACTTGCGGTCGTTTCATATACAACGGGTATCTCAAATCAAACGCTTACCGCCTGCGTATATATAACGGCGATACTGTCTGTGTTTATAGGTACATTTTTATCGGCAAGGGTATCGGATACAAAGCCTCTTGTATCTGCCGTTATTACCGGGCTTATATTTTATGCGGTAATTGCGGTTCTGACGCTTATATTAAAGCATGGTATAACATTAAATACCCACTTTTTTGCAATGACAGCGGGGATGATGGCAACGAGCGTTTTGGGTGCAATAATCGGGAAATAATAAAAAAGATTGAAAATCATCAACCCAGTCACATAAATGTGACTGCCCCGGTTTTGGGGCGGTGCGCCTATGGCACACAATGAAATCTTTTTTTTAATAAGCAAAATTGCTCACCTTGCGAGCAATTCCCTATATTATAAAGAAATAAGAAAAAATATAAAAAAAGGCTTTTCTTTTGACGGAATATGTGGTATAATAACCGGGAAATATAAAGAATATTAGATATATTCGGTTTTGGAGGTAAGTAATAATGAAACATATAGCTACATTGAACAAGGCTAATTTAAAAGAAACCGCAAAGCACGGCGGCTGCGGCGAGTGCCAGACATCATGTCAGTCGGCTTGCAAAACATCATGTACGGTTGCAAACCAGAAATGCGAGCAGGCGTAAGTAAAAACCTGAGAGCAGATTGCAAGGTCTGCTCTTTATTTTTAGTACAGTAGGGAGAAATAAATGATACATAAGTATAAGCTGCTTGACCTGAATATAGTTATGGATATATATTCGGGCGCGGTACACGTTGTTGACGATGTTGTGTATGATATGCTTGATTACTGTCTTGAGCCGTTTGTGCCCGAGAGAGCTTGTCCGCAGCTTATTATTGACGCAATGTCGGATAAATATGATAAAGAAGAGATAGAAGAAAGCTACGACGAGATTTGCGAGCTTACTGCTATGGGACAGCTTTTTTCTGATGATTCTTATGAGGAAATAGCAAATAACTGGAATAAGCAGTCAAAGGTTAAAGCGCTTTGTCTGCATATTGCTCACGACTGCAATTTAAGATGCAAATACTGTTTCGGTGATACGGGCGAATATAAGGGCGGCAGATGCCTTATGAGCGCACAAACAGGCAAAAAGGCGATAGATTTTGTTATAAACAACAGCGGCAGCAGAAAAAATATCGAAATCGACTATTTCGGCGGTGAGCCGCTTATGAATTTTGATGTTGTAAAGGAAATCACAGAATACGCAAAAGAAGAAGGTAAAAAGCATAATAAAAATTTCAGATTTACCGTTACAACAAACGGACTTTTGCTTGATGAGGACAAAAAGAAGTACATAAATGAAAATATGTCAAACGTAGTCCTCAGTATTGACGGAAGAAAAGAGGTAAACGACCGTATGCGCTGCCGTATTGACGGGAGCGGCTCATACGATGCAATAGTTCCAAAATACAAGGATCTTGCAGACAGCCGTAATCAGACGGATTATTATGTTCGTGCGACCTTTACCGCATATAATCTCGATTTTACAAAGGACGTAATGCATCTTGCGGATCTGGGCTTTAAGCAAACGAGCGTAGAGCCTGTGGTTGCGCCGTACGAGGAGGATTATGCCCTAAGACCTGAGCATTTGCCGAGGATTTTGGCGGAATATGAAACGCTTGCAAAAGAGTATGTAAAGCGCTATAAAGAGGGAAAAGGCTTTAATTTCTTCCATTTTATGATTGATCTTGATCAAGGGCCGTGTGCGATAAAAAGGCTTTCGGGCTGCGGCGCGGGGCATGAATATCTTGCAATTACGCCTGCGGGCGATATATATCCGTGTCATCAGTTTGTAGGCAATGAAGA
>CACZPW010000127.1 GCA_902783115.1 uncultured Ruminococcus sp.
CCGGCTACATCGATTATGACGCGGAATATTTTAAACGGATCCAATACCCGCCCGGAATAATGATCAAGCTGCCGCCTACGGTCATTGAGGAGAACGATAAAAGCAAAAGGTATGTAATGCCGATCATAAAAATGGCGTCCGAGGGCGAAGATCCGAACTGCTTTTTTGTGTTCAACATCAACCTCGACAGGCTGATGGAAAAATATACCGCTTCCGATTATACCTCAAATTCCGCCGTTTGCTTTGTAAACAAGAAGGACAGGCAGCTGTATTCGGGCGGCAATTCTTTGAATATCAAACTTACCCAACAGATGTGGGACAAGCTGATTGCGGGCGAGCCGCTTGAGGAATATGTTGATACGTCGGGCAAAAAGTATAACGTTATAACAAAAACCGTATCGCCCAATCTTATGGATTTTGCGTATCTGGTATTTATTCCCATTGACGATGTCGGCAGGCTTATTTGGCTTGACACGTTAAAGATAGTTATCGTGTCTGTGATAATATATCTGCTTTTGGCGGCGTTCGTTTTATTCTGGGCGTATTACGTCGGCGAGCGTTTTGCGGGACTTATAAGACCGCTTAATTTTGGCGAAAAGGCGAATATAAAGGATATTTTCAAAATAACGGATAAAATTTCGTCCGAGCTTGAAAATCTGCTTGCCGAAAATAAGAATATGCATGACCAGGTCAGCAGTATGCTTGAGGACGTCAAGGAAAAGATGATCGACGATCTTATAAAGAATAAGGACAGGGAGATAAGCTTTGCATTATACAAATACGAGGATTTCCTGCCTGTGATCTTCCATATAATCCCGCTTATCAAAATGCCCGATAACGAGCTTGGAATTATCGAAGAGGAGCTTTACAAATCGGTGTCCGAATATTTTGAGGGAATGTACGACATATATGACGTGACGAATTTCAATAAGGGCATCCACCTTATATTCAACATTCCCAAAGAGCTTAAAAAGAGCGATATGGAGGACAAGATCAAAAAAATCGCCGACATCATATTCGGACACGAAATTGATGTTGAGCTGGTGTATTATATCGGCGATATATGCTCCTCACCCAAGACCTTAAGAGATGAATATCTAAAGCTTTTAAATACCGCCGACGCCGCTGGCGAGGATCTGACTGCTCCAAAGGCGGGCGGAGGCTATATATTCAGATTAAGTGAGAGCAACGCTATAATAAACAGTATTTTGGCGTCGGATTACAATAAGACCATAGCGATCATCGACCGTGTGCTTATGACAAATGTTGTAAACAGTGTATCTTCGCAGGAGATAACGCTTTTATATCACAGCATATTGAATACTCTGGTTACGGCGCTGAAAATGAAAAAGATCGATGTGGACAGCCTTATAAGCGGATTTAGCGGCAATGAATCTGTAAATATAGCCGAAATGTCTGATACGGAAAAAGCAAGGTTTATCCTGAATTTGCTTGACGCCGCACAGTCCCGGGACAGGGAAACCCCCGAAAACAGCCTTATGGCGGAGGTTATGCAGTATATAAACGACAATTATACCGATTATGACTTCAGCCTTGAAGCCCTTGCGGAAAAATTCAATGTTGATGCAAAGCTCATGTCAAAATATATAAAGAAGTATAATAATGTGCCGTTCCATAAATATATAACGGAGCTGAGGATAGAAAAAGCAAAACGGCTTTTGTTAACGACAGATATGAGCATCGAACAGATTTACAAGGAGGTCGGATATATAAGCAGAACGACCTTTGTAAGAGCCTTTGCTTCGGTTGAAAAGGTGACGCCGTCCCAGTACAGAAAAAAGGCAGGAAAATAAAGGCAGAAAAGTAAAGACAGGAGTATTTATCTATGCGAAAATACGAAGACCCGCAGCTGTTGCACGAGGGCAGATTGCCGCAGCGTGCGTATTACATACCAAAAAATTCATATATGAGCCTCAACGGCACATGGAAATTTAATTTTTACAGCAGTGATTTTGATGAAAAGCCCGTATCGGGCGGGGAAACGGACGTACCGTCGTGCTGGCAGTGCAGAGGCTATGAAAAGCCGTACTATACAAATGTGGTATACCCGTTCCCGGTAAATCCGCCCTATGTCCCGAATATAAATCCAATGGGCGTTTATGAGCGCAGCTTTTGTATAACCGATACGGATAAAAAGCACTATATCGTATTTGAGGGTGTGGATTCATGCCTGGAGCTTTACATAAACGGCAGCTATGTCGGATATTCCCAGGGGAGCAGACTTCAGGCGGAGTTTGACATCTCGGAATTTGTAAAGACAGGCGATAATACCGTTACGGTAAAGGTCAGAAAATGGTGTGCAGGAAGCTACCTTGAGGATCAGGATTGCTTCAGGTACAACGGCATTTTCAGAGATGTATACATACTGAAAAGACCGAAAAACCACATCGTTGACGTGGATATTAAAACGACGGACGATTCGGTGAAAGTAAAATTTTTGGGTACGGCAAAATGCACCCTGTTTGACGCTGACGGTAGGGTGGTAGCCCAAGAAACGGCAACCGGCACTGTGGAGCTTGAGGTAAAAGCTCCGGTAAAATGGAATGCGGAAAAACCGTATCTTTATGATCTTCAAATCGAGTGTGAGGGTGAAACGATAAATTTTGATGTCGGGTTTGTGACCTACGGCATAAATGAGAGGTCGGCGTTTACGGTAAACGGAACGGAGGTAAAGCTAAAGGGTATAAATCACCATGATACCCACCCGCATAACGGGTATACCATGACCGATGAGGAGCTACTTTACGACCTTAAGCTTATGAAGGAATTAAACATTAACTGCATCAGAACGTCGCATTATCCGCCGACGCCTAAGTTTTTGCAGTTTTGTAACCGTA
>CACZPW010000128.1 GCA_902783115.1 uncultured Ruminococcus sp.
CAAATATACATATTTTTCGGCGTGGGATATCTCATTTGCCGATACTGTTTCATAGTCAAGTATGTTTTCCTCCGCAAAGCAGCTTATGCCCGCAGCAACACGCCCGATAACGGGTATATGCACCGTTGCTTCATAAGGATCTACGGGGATCACATTCTCAGGCGCGTCTGCCCAACCCAAAATATATTCGGGAGTTGTCTCCAAAATCCCGGCAAGCTTAATAAGCGAATCTCGCTTGATGTTTTTTACCGTTCCTTTTTCATATTTTTGTATCGCGGCTTTTTGAACACCTATCTTATTGCCCAATTCCTCCTGCGTAAGCCCATGTGATTTTCTGAGCATTTTTATTCTTTCGCCTGTAGTCATAATATTTCAACTCCTTTAATTTGTACAAATAATATCACAAAAAGATACTTATTGTCAATAAATTTTAGTAATTTCACCAAAAATATCTTAAAAAGATAAAAATTGCTTGACAAAAGTATCTTAATATGATATTATAATAGCAGTTCAAGAGGAAATGTATTTTTTTAAAAATGCAGTATCGAAAAAAGATACTAATTATAAACATAAAGGAAAGGAGCGGTGATAAAAATGCTTTATAAAAACAGCGACAGCTATGCGGCATACGCTATGGAACGGGCAAGGCTCGGAGGATATGAAGATACGGATACAAGAGAAGACGATTTTTGCCCCATTTGCGGTATGTTTGAGCCCGAATACTACTACATAAACGATGAATGTGAGTGTGTGGGCTGCTGTGAGTGTGTGGTAATGTCAGATACAAAGTACGGATTTTAAAGGATAGGATATCAAAGCGAACAGAAAAGCTATAGCAAAAAGCAGGAACAAAAAACGCTGTGGAACAAAGCGGCAGCACAAGGCTACAGCACAAAGCGGACAGAAAAGCTATAAAGCGGAAACGGAGGTGACAGTGTGCCAAAAAGAACGGTTGCGGACGAAAAGGAAATCCTGAAAAACTTTACCGAAATAATGCGCTCGGATTCGGACGCCGTTAAGCCCGCAGATAAAATGAAGGCGGCGGAGTTTTTGGCAAAGCATTATTCGATGCTTGACAAGACCGGCAGTACGGCGGAAAAAGCCGTTATGATAGTTGACGATATTCCTCAAAAGCCCGATGACGGCTGAAGGACAATAAAAATGTCGGAGCTTATAGCACCCGCGTTTTATCCGGTGCATCAGGATATTAAAAACGATATGCACACACATTACCGTCTCAGCGGCGGGCGCGGCTCGGCAAAATCCTCATTTGTAAGCATTGAAATAATTTTAGGGCTTTTGAAGGATAAAAACGCAAATGCGGTTGCCGTAAGAAAGGTAGGCACATATATCCGTGACAGCGTATTTATGCAGCTTTTATGGGCGATAGATATGCTCGGAGTAAGCGATCTATGGAGCATCAAGCTATCGCCGCCCGAAATGACTTTAAAGAAAACGGGGCAGCGCATACTGTTCAGAGGCGCGGACAAGCCCCAAAAGCTGAAATCGACAAAGGTAAAAAACGGATATATAAAATATATATGGTATGAGGAGCTTGCCGAATTTTTGGGTATGCAGGAGATACGCTCCATAAATCAGTCGCTTATGCGGGGCGGGCAGAGCTTTAAGGTTTTTTATTCCTACAATCCGCCCCGAAGTCAGACAAGCTGGGTAAACAGCGAGGAGGATAAGGTAACGGAAGATACCCTTATCCACAAAAGTACATATAAGGACGTGCCGAAGGAGTGGCTCGGAAAACAGTTCTTTAAAGAGGCGGAATACCTTAAAAAAATCAATTTCCCGCTATATGAGCATGAGTATCTGGGAAAGGTAATAGGAACGGGGACGGAGGTCTTTACAAATCTTAATATACGCACCATAACGGACGATGAGATAAACTCGTTTGACAGGATATACTGCGGTGTGGATTTTGGATATGCCATAGATCCGTTTGTGTTTTTACAATGCCACTATCAAAAGAACAGGCTTTATATATTTGATGAAATATACGGCGGCGGTATCTCAAATTACAGCGCGGCGCAGAAAATAAAAAGCCGTAAAATTTCAAATTCGACCATTGTATGCGACAGCGCGGAGCCTAAAAGCATAAGGGATCTGAGGGATAACGGATTAAGAGTCATAGGTGCGAAAAAAGGCCCCGACAGCATTGAATACGGGATAAAGTTCTTACAGAGTCTGGAGGAAATAGTAATAGACCCCAAACGATGTCCGAACACGGAGCGTGAGTTTCGAGGCTACGAGCTTACAAGGGACGCAGACGGAAACATACGCTCCGATTATCCCGATAAAAACAACCATACAATAGACGCCGCACGCTATGCATTGGAGCATGAAATAAATTCACAAAAGGCAAGAGTAATAAAAAGGCGAGAGCTGTTTTAAAACTGAATAAATTCAGACAAGTAAGAGGTAATAAGGAATAGGGAATAGGTAAGGTGCAAAATGCTTCGGCATTTTGAATTATTCATATTGTTTTGTGCCTCGGGAAGGAATGGTTATAAAAATGATTATCGATGAAGAATATTTTAAGGACGGGATCGACGAAAAGCTGATAGCAAAGCTTATAAGGCGGCATCAGAGAGAAACCGCCAAATACAAAAAGCTTATCGATTACTACAAGGGTGAGCATGAGATAATTTCAAGACAAAAAGCGAGTGAAAGCACGGCAAACAACAGGATCATATGCAATCATGCAAAGTACATTATAGATATGACAAAAAGCTACCTTATGGGAAATCCAATCTCATACACGGTCTCGGAGGGCTACGATATCGAGCCGGTCAAAAATGCGTTTTTGGTACAGGATATGGCAAGTCTTGACAACAGCATTGAAAAGCAGATGAGTATTTACGGAAAGAGCTTTGAATATATCTACATAGATGAGAAATCGGAGCCTAAAAGCGTTTCTTTAAGCCCTGTAAATACATTTATGGTATATTCTGCCACCGTTGATAAAAAACCGGTTTTGGCGGCACATTATTATTATAAGAGGGATGTTGACGGGACGGACGACGGCGTTGAATGTATGGTATGCGATAATACGTCCGTATACATATTTAAATCGGATAAAAACAATTTCGATACCATGAAGCTTGCAAGCGCAAGACCTCACTTCTTTGACGAAATACCGATGATAGAGTACAGGAACAACGAGGAGGAGCAGGGCGATTTTGAACAGCTTATTCCGCTCATTGACGCATATAATATGCTTACCTCAGACCGTGTAAACGACAAGGAGCAGTTTGTGGATTCGTTTTTGTTCCTGCAGGGCGTAGAGCTTGACGACGAACAGGCAAAAAAGCTCAGAGAAGAAAAAATACTTATGGGCTATGAGGGCGCAAGCGCAAAGTATTTATCAAAGGTCATGACCGAAAGTGATATTCAGGTCCTTGCAGACAGTCTGCGCCGTGATATCCACAGATTTTCAATGGTACCCGACCTATCCGACGACCACTTCGGAAATAACCTGTCGGGCGTCGCGATCAAGTACAAGCTTATGGGCTTTGAACAGCAGGTAAGAAACAAGGAACGGTATTTTGCAAAGGCTCTTAAAAAGAGGTTTATGCTCTATACAAAATACTATGTTCTTAAAGGAAAGATGGACTATGTGCCGATACACAGAGTGGACATTGTATTTACAAGAAATCTGCCGGAAAATGAGCTTGAGATATCACAGATGATAAAAAATCTTCAGGGTATAGCAAGCAAAGAGACGCTCCTCTCGCAGCTCTCGTTTGTGGCAGATCCGAAGGAGGAGGCGGTTCTTTCGGATAACGAAAATTTTGATTTGGAAAGTTGCGCGGCTTTTACAAATATAAATTAAAAAAGGAGGTAACTCAATGTGAGGGACACAAAAACAAATCCTGAGACAAAGGATGAAAAGACCTTTTCCCAAGCTGAGGTTTCGGAGCTTGTAAAAAAAGAGATAGACTCCGCAAGGCTTAAGTGGGAAAAGGACGCAAAGGAAAAGAAAAGGGCTCAGGAGGAAGAAAAAAAGCTTTCAATGATGTCCGAGGACGAAAGGAAAATCGCGGAGTTTGAAAAGCGCGAAAAGGAATTTCAGTCGGAAAGGGACAGATATTTAAGCGAAAAAATGGAATTTGAGGCGACAAAGCTTCTTGCCAGCGAGGGCTTACCGGTATCCTTTGCAAAGCTCTTGGCGGGAAATGACGAGGAAACGACCTTAAAGAACATAAATATGTTCAAGCTCGAATTTTTAAAGGAAATAGAAGGCGCCTTGAATGAAAGATTAAAGGGAAAAACACCCAAAACCAGCTCCGTTGCCGAGTCGAACGATCCGTTTCTGACGGGCTTCGGATATTAAAAAAACAAACAGAAAGGAATTTTAATTATGGCTGTAAATTATGCAAGCAAGTATGCCGCAAAAATCGACGAAAGGTTTTCCCGTGAAGCCTTATCGGCGGCGGCGATCAACAATGATTATGATTTTGTCGGTACAAAGACTGTAAACGTATACAGTGTTCCGACAGCGGATATGAACGATTATTCAAACACGGGCGCAAACCGTTACGGTACTCCGGCAGAGCTTGAAAACAGCGTTCAGGAGCTTACCGTATCACAGGACCGTTCATTTACTTTTACCATCGACAGAGGAAATTTTAACGATACCCAGATGGCAAACAGCGCCGGAGAAGCTCTCTCGCGCCAGATAAGAGAGGTGGTAATACCTGAAATCGACAAGTACCGCTTTAGCGTGATATGCGACAATGCGGGAAAGACTGTTGAGGGCGTTTTATCAAACGAAAATGCCTATGACGCATTTTTAAATGCAACGACAGAGCTTATAGAAAAGAATGTGCTTTTAAGCGAATGTGTGGCTTTTGTTTCAAGCAAATTCTACAAGTACATCAAGGAGGACAATGCGTTTATCAAAAACGGCGACTTGTCGCAGAAAATGCTTATAAAAGGTCAGGTAGGTGAGGTTGACGGCATTAAAATCGTAGTCGTGCCGACGGCTTATCTTCCCGAGGACGTCGCATTTATCCTCACTCACAAGAGCGCGACTGTTGCGCCCGTTAAACTGTCCGAATACAAAATACACGATAACCCGCCCGGTATCAACGGCTGGCTCGTTGAGGGCAGAGTATACTATGACGCATTTGTCCTCGAAAACAAGGCGGACGCCATTTATGTACATATGGATACAGAATAATTCGGAGGTTTAAGGTTATGGGAGTTTTAGAGGATACAAAAATACTTTTACAGATAGATTCGGACTCAAAGGACGAAATATTAAGACTGTATATTGACGATGTAAATGAGGCAATAAAGGCATACTGTAAAATTGAGTTTGTGCCCAGACAGCTTCAGTCCCTTATCCCGATGCTTGCGGCAAGGCTTTACAATATAGGTCTTGACAATACAGAAGAAATCGGAGAGGGGGACAGAAAAATAAGGTTCTGCGGACCTGCCGGAGACATTTTCGGCGGCTACGGGGACAGACTGACGCCGTTCATAAACAGAAGAGGTGTTCTTCCCTCGGAGGTTACCCTGAATGAATAACGGATATTTCGGTAAATTCTATAAAACTCCTGCAGTCATTTACAGGCGCGTCTTAAACGATGACTATTACAGCAGCGGCGAGCTCCAAAGAGTAAAGGCAATTTTATGCGATTTCCAGGATATGTACGACGTTACGCGCTCTGAAAAATACGGTATCAGGGACGAAAAGAAGGCAAGGATTTTTTTTGACACCGATACGAATATTTCGGTTGATCAATATGCTGTAATAGACGGTGTTACCTATCTTATAACAGGTATCGAGCATAGGGAGCTTGGGAGCATGGCAATTCTAAAAAGGCAGGTCGGAGCATGAAGAATGAGCTTTTGGGCGCAGTATTGACAAAAAGCCTTGAGGGCGCTTTGGAAAATGCAGGGGATATTGTCTTAAACCATGCAAAGGAGCTTTTGTCGGGCGATAAGAAAAACTGCGTAAAAACGGACGCAGAAGGCTTAACGGTAACCGTTTATGCTGAGGGCGAGGAAGCCCGGAAGCTTGAATTCGGAACATCAAAAATGGCTGCACAGCCATTTTTGGTGCCCTCCCTTATATCCTCGGAGGAGGAAATCTTAAAGGCAATTTCGGACGGATTGGAGATTTTATAGATGTTGGATATAAATTACGAGCTGCAAAAGTCATTAAGAAGGCTTGACACAAAATCGGTTTATCAATATCCCGAAAGCTTTGCGGAGCTGCCGGTAATAAGCTACTATACCCTTACCGATAAGATAAAAATGTTCGTTGACAACGGCGCTTTTATCGAGGAGGGATATGTAAATCTGGATATTTGGACAAAAACTCCCAAGGAGGGCTTTGACATTGCAGACAATATCGACGCTGTTTTATCCGAGGACGGCTGGATAAGGCAGTTTATGATGGATATGAAAAAGGAAAGTGATGAAAGGATTTATCACAGAACAATGAGATTTAAAAAGCAATTTATTATTTAAAGGAGAAAGGTGAATTATGAACAGACCATTACCTACAATCGGTGTTGACAAATACACATTTTTTAAGGTTTTAAGCGACACAAGCGCTCAGACGGAATACGACGGCGGAGTTGAGCTTTTGGGCACAGTTGAAATCGCACCTACGGATTCGGGCGGAGCAACAGTCTTTGACGCAGACAACGGCGCATACGATGTGGCAAGCTATATCGAAAAAATAGGGCATGAAATAACAAATGCGGATATTCCGCCGGAGGTAGACGCTTTATGGAGAGGCGTTACGGTAAACAACGGAGTTGTGGAAATAGGCAACGATACAAAAACCGTATACTTCGGCGTCGCATGGCGTATTTTAAAATCCGACGGCACATACCGCTATGTAAGATACTACAAGGGCGCATATTCCTTCGCTTCAAACGTCGGCGGAAAAACAAAGGCTTCATCGGGAAGCGTTGACAATCAGACGGCAAAGGCTACATATACCGCAGTTGAGAGAACAAGCGACAGCAAGTATTACGCATATATCGACGAGGCGGACATCCCGCAGGGAACGACGCGCGAGGATTTTGAGGAAAACTGGTTTTCCGATCTTGACTATATGCCTGCAATTTAAAGGAGAAAAACACTATGCAAAATACTTTAAGCTTTAAAATGGGGGACACTAAATATGTTTCAAAACCGTTTGATTTTGAAACGATGTGCATAATAAACGACGCACACAGCGCAGACGACAAAAAAGGCCCGTTGAGCATTTGCCGTGAGGCGGTCGGGTATATGTTTGAAGGAACAAACGCTACGGAGGATATTATAAACGGCCTTTCGCCGCAAACTCATGCGCTTTTGTGCCTTGACGTCTGGAAGCTGTATATTGAGGCTCTTTCATCAAAAAAAGAGTAAGGTCGGGTAAGGGCGGCAGATTGAGGGATATTTATGCTATGTTTTTTAAATACTACCATATTCTGCCGCTTGAGGTTGGAAAGCAAAATCCGGGCATATTGTTTGATATGCTCGACTCGCTCGGTGACGATCATCAAGTCCCAAGCAGCGAGTATTTTAATATGTTTTACGGAAAATAATCACAAGCATCCGGGGAGGTGATAATTTGGAGGCGGCAAGTCTTAGCGTAAGAATAACGGGCGATGCATCGGAGCTTATGCGAGAGATTGACAGCGCAAACAAGGCGCTTTCAAATCTTAAGGATACGGCGTTTTTGATGTCGCCGTATTCCTTCGGCGTTAAAAACGACTTATTCAAGGCAAAACGTGACAGCTTTATAAGCTACACAAAAAGTACCAATGTGCCGGTTTATGAACAGATAGCCCGCTGGCGGGATATGATGTCCGAGTTTGCATACGACTATGATGTCATTAAAGCGTGCAGTGAGCAGATTTTCAAGCTTACACGCAGCCTTATTGATGATATCAACGGTGAGTCGCAGGGGTATATAAATGAGCGGACGTATTTAAACGACTGGCAAACCTACGGCGATTCGGCAGCTGCGGCATTTGAACGCATAAAACAAAAAAACGGTGAGTTTTTAAACGACGGCTTTATAACATATTCGGAATACCTTAAAAATGTCGGGACGGCAGGACATATCCTTTATAAAGGCAGAGTTGAGCAGTCAAAAAAATGGCTCGAACATGAGGAAAAATACAACCGTCTTTCGGCAGATGACTACATAGCAGGTCTTGAACGTATGGCTGAATATTCAAAGG
>CACZPW010000129.1 GCA_902783115.1 uncultured Ruminococcus sp.
ACTTCATAAAAGGCAAGGGAATAAACCCCAATACGCTTTTGACAGCTCAGACGGGTACAGCCGCAACGAGTGAGATAGCGACTCCGACGGTAAATACGAATGTATCCAAGAACGCATTGACGGTACCCGAGATAGCGCAGAAGGTAGGACCAAGCGTTGTCGGAGTTATCAATAAGACAACGGTATCCGCCCAGAGATATTACGATCCGTTCAGCGGCAGATATTTCTATACCGAGGATCCGTCAAATGACGGACAGACGGTCGAGCAGGGAAGCGGCTCAGGCATTATAATAAGCAACGACGGATATATCGTGACCAATCAGCACGTGGTCGACGGTGCATCGGAGATTTCGGTGATACTCAATACGGGCGAGGAATATAACGCAAAATTAGTCGGTCAGGACACAAAAACAGACCTTGCGGTACTGAAGGTAGATGCGGGCAATGATTTGCCGGCGGCGGTTTTGGGCTCGTCTGCGGACGTTAAGGTGGGAGAGCTTGCCGTTGCAATAGGTAACCCGATGGGTATGGAGTTTTCGGGCTCCGTTACGGCGGGTATCATAAGTGCCGTAAACAGAACGATGACGATAGAAAACAGGACGTATAACCTTATTCAGACGGACGCTGCCATAAACAGCGGAAACAGCGGCGGTGCGCTTATAAACCAATACGGCGAGATAATAGGCATAAACTCCGTAAAGCTCTCGTCGGCAGGCGTTGAGGGTATGGGCTTTGCGATATCCATTGACGAGGCAAAGCCGATAATCGACGATTTAAGGTCAACGGGTTATGTAACAGGCAGACCGCTTGTGGGAATTTCCATTCAGCCGACGCAGTTCGGTCTGTTCATTGCGGGCGTTCAGAAGGATTCGGGCGCAGAAAAGGCGGGCTTGCAGGTAAAGGATCAGATCCTTGCCGTTGACGGTAAGGAGGTTTCATCGACAGATGAGATAAACAAGATAAGAGATACCAAAAAGCCGGGCGATACCTTGAAATTCAAGATTTCAAGAAGCGGTCAGACTATGGAGATAGATGTGGTATTGCAGGAGGACGTTTCTGCAAGGGAAGAGGATAAAGCCGCATCGCAGGGAAGATAATAACGGATAATCGTAAGATCATATTCCTTTCTCAAGCGGGATAGCCCCGTCACGGGTTATCCCGCCCCCTTTTTTAAAAAACGGTTCAAAAACCCTTAAAAGAGGTCGGATGAGGCCTCTTTTTTGTGTGCAAAAAATGCTCAAAAGGAATTTTTCAAAAACCTGATAATTTTGCATAACTGTGACAATTTTGCATATATACTTGTTTTTTTTGAATTTATATGTTAAAATTACAGTGGTTTTTTGTATATTGCTGCAGAAGGAGGTACTTTATGGATAAGATCAAGAAAGAAGCGATCAAGCTTGTTGCGTTTTGCAGTGTATTGATAGCGGTATTGCTTGTATTCGGCACAATGTGGATGGGCAGCAGTTCAAAGAAGGATTCTGATAAGGCAGTCCGTACAGTCAGCCTTCTGTATCTTGACGAGCTTGCGGGACGCCGTGAGCAGGTCGTTGAGAATAATCTCAAAAACAATATACGTACGATCGAGGTGGCGATAAATCTGCTTACGGATGAGGATCTGAGCGATAAGGCGCACCTTGAGGCATATCAGTCCCATATGAAGAAGCTGTATTCACTCGATAAATTTGCTTTTGTCGATACCGAAGGTCTTATATATACATCGGTCGGCACTCAATCAAATATCGGCGAATATGATTTTGATTATAAAACCATATCCGAGCCGGAGGTTTCGGTATTCAATCTTAAAAGTCCCGATAAGAAGGTCGTTATTGCCGTACCGGTCGCGATCCCGTTTGAGGGAAAGACGTTTTCGGTTTGTTTTATGGAAATTGATATGAAGGTAATGCTTGCCGGCGTTTCTATGGATTCGGGCGGCGAGGGAGCAACCTTCTGTAACATTTATACACAGGACGGCATAGCTCTTACAAATACGGTCCTGGGCGGTCTTTCGGCGGACGACAATCTGATAAGCGCAATGAAAAAGGCGCAGTATGATGACGGTTATTCGTATGACAGATTCAAAGAAGAATTCCAATCGGGTAAAAACAGTGAGGTTTCGTTTACATACAGAGGAATAAAGGAAACGCTGAGCTTCGTCCCCGTTGTGGGAACGGATTGGCTGCTTACATATCTGATCAGAGAAAGCGTTATAAGCGACAGCGTAGGATATGTTACAACAGATATCATTGAAAGAAGTATCGTTCAGTCACTGATCACCGTTGCGGCGATATTTGCCATGTTTGCCTTTGTTTATTTACAGTCCAAGCGCAATAATAAGCTGATGCTTGAGCAAAAAACGGCGGAGGCTTTGATAAGGGGAAAGCAGGCTGAGCTTGAGCGAAGTCTTTCACTTCAGCGTCAGCTTGAGGAGCAAAGAAAGATAATCCTTGATGCGCTTACGACTGCGGAGGAAGCGAATAAGGCAAAGACGACGTTCCTCTCAAATATGAGCCATGAAATAAGGACTCCCATGAACGCCATTATCGGCTTTAACACGCTTGCCATGAAAGATGAAGGTCTGCCCGAAAAGACGCAGGACTATCTTAGCAAAATAGATTACAGCGCCAAGCATCTGCTCGGTATCATAAACGATATTCTGGATATGAGCCGTATCGAAGCCGGACGGACAGATGTCAAGCATGAGGAATTTTCCTTCCGTGAGTTTATAAATCAGATCGGCGTTATAATCGCCGGTCAGTGCGAAGGAAAGGGTCTGAAATATGTTTACGGTGAGGTCAACCGTATAGACGACAGCTTTATCGGAGACGATCTGAAGCTAAAGCAGGTCATCATAAACATTCTCGGAAACTCCGTTAAATTTACCGATGCGCCGGGTACCGTCACATTCACGGTCGAACAGCTTGATAATGCGGACGATAGCGTAACTCTCAGATTTAAGATGGAGGATACCGGTATCGGTATGGATAAGGAGTATATCCCCAAGCTGTTTGAAGCATTCTCGCAGGAGGATGAGGGTACTACCACCAGCTACGGCGGCAACGGTCTGGGAATGGCGATAACCAAAAAAATCGTGGATATGATGGGCGGAGATATACAGCTCGAAAGCGAAAAGGGCGTAGGAACCACCGTCACTGTATCGGTAGCGCTCGATAAGGTGGTAAAGCCGGATATGACGGATGCAGCGGATGGCGGAAAGGAAGCTTTGGCGGCTGATATTCCGCTTGACGGAAAGCACGTCCTTATCGCAGAGGATCAGGAAATGAATGCGGAGATCCTCACGGAGCTTCTTGAAATGGAGGGCGTAACCTCAGAGCTTGCAGATAACGGTAAGATTGCCGTGGAAATGTTTGAACAAAGCAAAGAGGGACACTTTGACGCGATACTTATGGATATGCGTATGCCGGTTATGGACGGTCTGACCGCTACGAGGGAGATAAGGAAGCTTAGCCGTCCCGACGCACAAACCATCCCCATTATCGCCATGACCGCAAATGCTTTTGACGATGACGTAAAGAAATGCCTGGAGGCGGGCATGAATGCGCATTGTGCAAAGCCTGTGGATATGGAGCGCCTTAAAGCGGAGCTTTCAAGATGCATTTTGGAAAACGCATAACGGGATAAAAAATGAGCTTTAAATCCTTTGGATTTAAAGCTTATTTTGTTTGTTACGTGCTGTTGATCCCTTACAAGGTGCGGTTGGTCGTAAACGCCCAAGCCTACAACCGTGCCAAATAGCGGCTTTGTAGGGACAGGCGTCCTCGACTGTACGCCCGCCATTTATGGCAACGGTATAGGCAAATGCGGGAAGATAATATCTTCCCCTACCGTCTGTATCTGCGTGCAATGTGGGAATCCATAGTAGGGGCGGATATTATCCGCCCGCCGTTGGCGGTATATGGAGGCTTATCCTTGGTGGAATGTTACGGTGCTGTTATTTCATAACGCACCTACCAATCGCTAAAGCGATTTGGTATAGGAAGCTGGCGCGCTTTGCGTGACTGATGAGGGGAAAAAACATGCCGTATAACCCCTCATCCGAGCAATGCAAAAGCATTGCCCGACTTCCCCTCGGTGGGGAAGGCTTGCCGTTTGCGGTATTTACAAAAACATAAGCAGGCTTATTGCCATGACAAGCATACCGGATATAAACCCGATAACGGTTATTTTGCTTTTTTCATATTCCCTTGCCATGGGCAAAAGCTCCTCTATTGATATAAATACCATTATCCCCGCTATAGTGCCGAATAAGATTCCGAAAAGCGTATCGTCGAAATAGCGGTAAAGCAGTGAATACCCTATCAATGCGCCGAGCGGCTCCGTTATGCCGGAGAAAAAAGATACCGCAAACGCCTTTTTTTTACTGCCCGTTGAATAGTATATGGGTACTGAGGTCGCAATGCCCTCGGGGATATTGTGTATCGCTATTGCAACGGCTATGGCTATACCCAGATGCGGATCGCGGAGCGCAGATGTAAACGTGACCATGCCCTCGGGGAAGTTATGTATGCCTATGGCAAGCGCCGTCATGACCCCCATGCGCTTTAAGGAGCTGCCGCCATTTTCCGGCCTGCAGCCGATATCGCCTTCGGCGGACGGCACAAGGTAGTCTGTGATACCTATGAATATCACGCCTGCAAAAAACGACGCCGTTGTGATCATATACCCCATATTATCGCCAAGAGAGGCGGACAGGAAGGTTTTTGCCTTTGAAAATATTTCGATCATTGAAACGTATATCATAACGCCTGCGGAAAAGCCGAGTGAGCCTGCCAAAAATTTTGTGTTCGTCTGTTTTGTAAAAAGCGCCATAATACTGCCAAGCCCCGTTGCGGCGCCTGCAAGCAGGGTGATGAAAAATGCGAAAAGTACCGTATTATCCAAGCTATCACTTCCTTATTTGAAAACCTATGTTATGATATGCCTGCATAGCGTTTTGTGTTAATCTGAAATTTTCGTATTGCCATTTTTTGATTTTGGGTATATTATATTACTGTATAAAAATATATTGAAGGAAAAATGCCATGATAAATATTACGTCTTCATCAAACGCAAAATATAAATATTTCAAGGCTCTTGACAGGAAAAAAACAAGATACGAAAACGGGGAATACACCGTAGAGGGCATAAAGTCGGTAAATGACGCAATAAAATCGGGTAAGGAGATATCCGCCCTTATTACAGCCGATGATTTTTGCGGCACAAAATACGATATTTTGACCTATTGCATGCCAAGGACGCTTTTTGACAAGCTGTCCGACACCAAAACCCCGCAGGGGATAATGGCGGTAATCAAAATGGACGCAGATACAAAATCAGTCGATATAACAAAGCCTTATGTCTATTGTGACGGCGTATCCGATCCCGGGAACTTAGGCACGATAATAAGAACGGCGGACGCTTCGGGTATGGGCGGCGTTATACTTTCGCCCGGCTGTACCGACGTATACGCTCCCAAAACCGTAAGGGCAAGCATGGGCTCGTTCTTTAACATAGATATAATAACCGGAAAGGACGCAAATGCGTTAAGGGAGTATAAGGCTATGGGCTTTGACCTCATAGCGGGGGTATTGTCCGATACCGCCGTTGATTTTAAGGAGGCGGATTATTCAAAGCCAATCATAATAGTTGTCGGCAATGAGGCAAACGGCGTAAGTGAGGCTGTAAAAAAGCTGTGTACGCCCACGAAAATACCCATTTACGGAAATGCGGAATCGTTAAACGTTTCCGTCGCGGCGGCACTCTATATGTATGAGTGGTCAAGACACAGGAAATAATTCTTGACAAAATAAATGCTATGACCGCCATATATCGAAGCGGTCATAGCATTAATATATTGTATTGGTGATTTGTATCAGGCATACATAAGCTTGCCTTTGGGCGTGGGAATAGGTCTTCCGTCTTCTTTAGCCGTTTCAAGCCATTCTTCAATGATCCGCTCGGCATTTTCAATGGCTTCCTTGCGTGTTTTGCCGTCTGCCATACAGCCCGGCAGCTCAGGTACCTCGGCAATAAAAGCCTCATCAACATTGCTCCAATATAGAATGATTTCGTAATTATACATCTTCGCTACCTCCTAAACCGTATTTCAATATAATATTCCGTACTTGCTTTACCTGATATGGTTTGGCTTTTGCACCTGCGGGCTGAATATTGATAATTTCATCAATCCCGTCTTTAGTATATATATAATGGTCACCGTGTATACGTTCACGAAAGCTCAAAAAGCTTAAAATGTGCCGCAAGTCATTAAATTTGATATTAGTATCCTGACTGCCGCATATTACGGAATATATCAGCTTGTCTGTCTGACTCAAGCGTACCACCTCTTATAATAGTTGCTAAGTAAAATTTACACTATTTTTGCCTTGTTGTCAACAAAAAAAGATTATTTTCCGGATATGTATGCACCATAAAGACGCCGTCACAGGAAATAATTCTTGACAATTAAAAAGATTTGTAGTATTTTAAAAAAAGCGCAACATATTATTATAGAAGAAAAAGGATGTGGCTTGCTGATGAATAACTGCCTTTATTGGATATGGCTTACCCAAAAATACGGGATAACAAGCGCAAAAATTTCAAGCCTGCTCGATAAATTCGGCACGATAGACGCAATATATAATTCAGACAGCTATAAAGACACAGACGGGATAAACAAAAAGGATGCGGAAAGCTTAAGCGATAAAAGCCTTGATAAAGCAAGGTCTGTATACGACAGGATGTGTGAGCTTGGCGGGCATATCCTTACCTACGATATGGACGGATTCCCCGATAAGCTCAGAAATATCACGCCTGTCCCGTATATATTATATGTGCGCGGAAGATATATAAACCTTGACGAGGTGCTTACGATAGGCGTTGTCGGCTCAAGGCACGCTGCCGATTACGGACGGCTTGCTACCGCCCGATTGTCGGCGGAGCTTTCACGGCGGGGCGTTGTACTCATAAGCGGAATGGCAAGAGGCCTTGACTCCGTTGCGTCAAGTGAAGCGATAAAAAACAATATGCCGACCGTCGTTGTGATAGGCTCGGGCGTTGACGTGGTATATCCCAGGGAAAACGAACAGCTTATGAGCGACATTATGAAAACAGGTATGGTCATAAGCGAATATCCGCCGGGCAGCGAGCCTAAAAAGGAGCATTTCCCGCAGCGTAACAGGATAATCGCAGGACTTTCAAACGGAGTGCTTATTACCCAGGCGGCGAAAAAGAGCGGCTCATTGATAACCGCAAGATGCGCTATGGAATACGGCAGAGACGTTTTTGCGGTGCCGGGCAATATTTTCGATGCGGCATACGAGGGTACCAACAGTATAATACAGCAGGGCGCAAAGCTGGTTATGAGTGCTGAGGATATTATAGACGAATACCCGTATGCAAAGTTCATAACGGTAAAGAAAAAGGTCATGGAGCCACAAAAAGATGAAGACGCGCCGCTAATCAAGATGGAAGAAAGAAGCAAGGATATTGCGGATACCGATTCAAAAATAATCGGACTTTTGATACAAAAGGATATGAGTGCGGACGAGCTTGCGGAAAAAACACAAATATCCGCACAGGAAATAAATACAAAAATGACAATGCTTGAGCTTGGCGGCAGGGTTGAAAAACTGCCGGGAGGCATTTACAGAATAAAAGCATAGATATCAAAAACGGAGGATAGAAATGGCAAAGAAAAGACTTCTTATAGTTGAGTCGCCGGCAAAGGCGGGCACAATAAAAAAATATTTAGGTAAGGATTACAGCGTTGTTGCGTCCATGGGACATATCATAGACCTTCCCAAAAGCTCGCTGGGCGTTGACGTGGATAACGATTACGAGCCTAAATACATTACCATAAGAGGCAAGGGCGATTTATTGAATTCACTGAAAAAGGAAGCGAAAAAAGCGGACGAGGTCTATCTTGCAACCGACCCTGACCGTGAGGGTGAGGCGATAAGCTGGCATCTTGCAAACGCGCTTAAGATAGATCCAAAATCAAATTGCCGCGTGACCTTTAACGAGGTCACAAAAAATGCCGTAAAGGCGGCAATGAAAAGCCCCAGAAGCATTGATATGGATCTTGTCGACGCACAGCAGGCACGCCGTGTGCTTGACAGGATAGTGGGCTATAAAATAAGCCCCATACTCTGGGAAAAGGTAAAGCGGGGTTTGAGTGCGGGCAGAGTCCAGTCTGTTGCGACAAGGATAATCTGCGACCGTGAGGACGAGATAGAAAACTTTACGCCCGAGGAATATTGGACGATAGAGGCAAATCTCAGCGATACAAACAAAAAGAGCTTTTCCGTAAAATATTACGGCGAAAAGGGCAGGGAAACAAAGCTCAAAGACCGCGAGGCGGCAAACAAGGTCACGGACGATATCAAAAATGCACGCTTTATTGTAAGCCGTGTAAAAAGAAGCGAGCAAAAGCAAAATCCAAAAGCCCCGTTTACTACAAGCACCATGCAGCAGGAGGCGTCGAAGAAATTCAATTTCCAGGCGATAAAGACCATGCAGATAGCGCAGGGGCTGTATGAGGGTATAAGTCTTGGCGGAAAGCTCGGTACGGTAGGTCTTATAACGTATATGAGAACGGATTCGCTCAGGATAAGCGCAGAAGCGCAAAAAGAGGCTGTGGAGTTTCTCAGAGCCGAATACGGCAGCGAATATGTTTCTCCCAGACAGTTCAATACCGGTAAAAACGCGCAGGACGCACATGAGGCGATAAGACCTACGTCAATAAATATCAAGCCTGCGGATATAAAAGATAAGCTTACAAACGATCAGTATAAGCTGTACAAGCTTATATGGGAGCGCTTTGCCGCATCACAGATGGCAAGCGCGGTATACGATACGGTGAGCGTTTCGGTCGATGCAAACTCTCATACCTTCAGGGCAGCCGGTTCAAGCGTCAAGTTCAAGGGTTATATGAAGGTGTATGTCGAGGCGGGCGCATCCTTGGATAAGGAAAGCGCCAAAATGCTTCCCGAGCTTAAGACAGGCGATAATCTTGAGCTTAAGGACTGCAGCTCAAAGCAGCATTTTACACAGCCGCCCGCAAGGTACAGCGACGCAACGCTTATCGAGGAGCTTGAACAAAGGGGTATCGGCAGACCGTCGACCTATGCGCCGACCATTGCAACTATCGTGTCAAGAGGCTATATTTCAAGGAGCAAGCGTCAGCTTGTGCCGACGGAGCTTGGCAAGGTCACGACCGAAATAATGAAAAACAACTTCCGTGACATCGTAGACGTTGACTTTACGGCGGGCATGGAGGAGGAGCTTGACGAGGTCGAGGAAGGAAAGCTCAAATGGAAAAAGGTCATAGGCGACTTTTATCCCAAATTCGACGCCGAGCTTAAAGAGGCGCAGAATAATATCTCAAAAATAAAAATAAAGGACGAGGAATCCGATGTGGTATGCGACCAATGCGGGCGCAAAATGGTATACAAGCTGTCAAAATTCGGTAAATTCCTTGCCTGTCCGGGCTTCCCCGAATGTAAAAACACAATGACTATCCGAAACTCCACAGGCGTTATTTGTCCAAAATGCGGCAAGGGCGAGATACTCTTAAAGCGCTCAAGGCGGGGCAAGGTATATTACGGCTGTGAGAATATCCCCGGATGCGATTTTATGATCTGGTACGAGCCGTTAAAGGAAAAATGCCCTCAGTGCGGCGGACTTCTGATGAAGAGGGGCGGAAAGAAAGGCTCTGTAGTCTGCTATAACGAGGACTGTAAATATGAGCGCAAGGGTTAAGGTAATAGGCGCGGGGCTTGCGGGATGTGAGGCTGCCTGGCAGCTTGCAAAAGCGGGAGTTGAAACGGAGCTTTACGAAATGAAGCCCGTAAAATTCTCACCTGCGCATAAAAGCGGCAATTTTGCCGAGCTTGTCTGCTCAAATTCGTTAAAGGCGGACAGGATCGAAAATGCCTGCGGACTCTTAAAAGAGGAAATGCGGTATTTTGGCTCGCTTATGATGATGGCGGCGGATATATCCCGTGTGCCCGCGGGCGGCGCGCTTGCGGTGGACAGGGATATATTTTCGGGCTTTATAACCGATAAAATAAAAAGCGAGCCGCTTATAACGGTAAAAAATGAAGAGGTGACAAAAATCGACCCCGGCGAATATACGGTTATAGCAACGGGACCGCTTACCTCGGACGGACTTTTATCGGCGATATCGGAATTGACGCTTGACGGCGGGTTATACTTTTTCGATGCCGCCGCACCGGTAGTAACGGCTAAAAGCATTGATAAGGACAAGACGTTTTATGCCGCAAGATACGGCAAGGGTACGCCCGATTATATAAACTGCCCCATGACAAAGGACGAATACCTTGCATTTTACAGCGAGCTTGTAAATGCCGAGTGCGTAAAGCTTCACGATTTTGAGGGCAGCGAGGTCTTTGAGGGCTGTATGCCCGTTGAGGTCATGGCAAAGAGGGGAGAAAAGACGCTCACTTTCGGACCGCTAAAGCCCGTGGGACTTATAAATCCCAAAACGGGCAGGGACGATGCCTATGCCGTTGTTCAGCTAAGACAGGATAATATGGATGGTACATTATATAATCTTGTCGGCTTTCAGACAAATCTCAAATGGAGCGAGCAAAAGCGTGTGTTTTCCATGATACCGGGACTTGGGGATGCGGAGTTTGTACGCTACGGCGTAATGCACAGAAACACGTATATAAATTCGCCGAAGCTTTTGGATAAATACTACCGGTTAAGAAAAAACGGCAAAATATTTTTTGCGGGGCAGATAACCGGCGTCGAGGGCTATGTGGAAAGCGCGTCGTCGGGCATATTGGCAGGCTATAATGCGGCAAGGCTTGTTTTGGGAAAACCCATGTGGGAGCCTGATAAAAAGACCTGTATAGGCGCTTTGCCGCTATATATAAGTGATGAATACATTACCAAATTCCAACCGATGAACGCGAATTTCGGGATAATCGAGGGCTTGGACGAGAGGATCCGCAAAAAAGCCGACCGTTATAACAAAATTGCGTCAAGGGCACTGGAGCTGGTTAAAAAACAAACGGAGGAAAGGTTATGAAAAAGAGTTTAGTGATTTTTATGAGTGCGGTTTTAGCCGTATCGATGCTTTGCGGCTGCGGAAAAAAAGCTGATAGCGGGGCAGAAACAAAGGTTGAGGAAAAGGCAGACAAAAAAGCCGGTAAAGATGCCGATAAAAAGCCGGAGTCAAACGACAAAAAAGCCGACAATTCGGCAAATACCGTTGATAAGAGCGATATGGCTGTTGTCAACGGCGAGGAGAAGCAGGTAAGCGACAACGGTAAGTTTTATATGCCGCAGGTGATGTATTTCGTTTCCGAAAAGGACGCAGACTACGATGCGGAAATAAAAATCTTTAACGAGCTTAAAGAGGAATATAAGGACACGGTCGAGTTTGATTTAAGGGATATCGACAAAAATCCCGAGGATAAAACGAATTTCCCCGTTGAGGGCATGACTCCCGTTTTGATAATGCTTGATACCGCAAACAACATTTCCGCAATGGAGTTTATGTGCGCGGATAAGGATAAGCTCAAAAGCTCCATAGACAGCGCCTTTAACGGTATGCAGGAGGATATGGAAAACGGGAAGATAGACGCTCATAAGCGTGCTGAATAATTATGTTGGGTATAATTTTATATGCATATTTTCTGTTTATAGGCTTTTTATACGCCTCCTGCGTATTTTACGACAAGGATATAGCCGTAAGGGTATGGCTTGGCGGAGTTATGGGTACGGTTATACTGATGTCGGGAATAATGCTCCCGTCGATGTTTTTCGGCTTTGGCATACTTTCGCACATACTGCTTATGCTGTTGGCGGTAGCTCCGTATGTAGCCTTTAAGCTTATAAAGAAACAGAAGCTTTTTGATATTGAAATAAAGGCAAAGAGTGAGTATCTTGATATGAAAACGCTTTGCCTTTTGATACTGCCCCTGACGCTTTTGATATGCGTGCTTTTGACAAACCATATCCTGGTGCCGTATAAGGGCGGCGGAGTTGCGTCCGGACAAAGCACCTACGGGGATCTGCAGATGCATCTTGCCTTTGTTACGAGCATAAAGGAGCAGGGCACATTCCCGCCGGAATACAGTCTGCTGTCGGGTACGGTAATGAACTATCCGTTCTTTGTCGATATGCTTTCATCGAGCCTGTATCTTTTCGGAACGCCGTTAAGGTGGGCGGTGCTTGTGCCGAGCTATGTCATATGCGGACTTTTGGTTCTGGGCTTTTATATGCTTGCGTATAAGTTAGGCGGCACAAAAAGCGCGGCAGTTTTGGCGACTGTGTTGTTCTTTATAAACGGTGGGTTCGGGTTTGCGTATTTTCTTGACGGCGCAAAGGCGGATCATAAGGTATTCACCGATATTTTTACGGGCTATTACCATACGCCCACAAATTTCAACGACCACAATATCCGTTGGTCAAACACTATCTGCGATATGATAATTCCTCAGCGTACCACAATGGCGGGCTGGTTTATGCTTATACCGTGTCTGTGGCTTTTAACGGAGGCAATAAAGACAAATTCAAGAAAAACATATATAACGCTCGGTGTTTTGGCGGGATTTATGCCAATGGTGCATACACATTCGTTTTTGGCGCTGGGTATAATATGCGGCGCAATGTTCTTTTTATACCTTGCCTCCTCCGTGGATAAAAAGGAATACGTAATAAACTGGGTAATATTCGGCTCTGTCGTATTTGTCATGGCGGCGCCTCAGCTTATGTTCTGGACGTTCAGGCAGACGGTGGGGAACGAGTCGTTTTTAAAGCTCCGCTTTAACTGGATAAACCATTTGGATCCGTATCTGTGGTTTTATTTAAAGAACTGGGGCATTGCCGCACTGTTTATTGCACCGGCGTTTATATATGCAAAAAAGGATAACAGGCGGCTTTTGATTTCGGCAGCGGCGGTTTTTGTGATCGCCGAGCTTGTACTGTTCCAGCCGAATGAATACGACAACAATAAGCTGTTTTATCCGGTGTATATGATAGTCCTCATAAATATATCGGTATGGCTTTTGTATATGTGGGACGTTTTGAAAAATGTAAAATGCCGCGCGTATCTCGCGGCGTTGGTCGTGCTTTTTGGTACGGTATCGGGCGCACTGACGATCTGCCGTGAATATGTAAGCGGCGGCGAGTATCAGACCTTTTCGGAGTATGCCGTAAAAATGGCAGATTATATAAAAGAAAATACCGAAAAGGACGCGGTGTTTTTGACGGGCGGCGAGCATTTGAACCCCGTCTGCACATTGGCGGGGCGGACGATATATTCGGGTTCATCCCTGTACGTGTATTTTCACGGTATGGGTAATGAGCTTACAAGGCGTAACGAAAATGTACGAAAGGCGTATAGGGGAAGCTATAATGAGCTTTTGGAGTTTTCAAAGGCGAATGATATAAGCTATATGTATGTAAGCAGCTATGAAAGAAACGATCTTGAAATAAACGATGAAACATTGTCAAGACTGGAGCTTGTATATTCGATAGGCGATCAGGATCTGTACAGGATCCGTTAGGAGAAGCACTATGTTTGTAGATAAGGCGAAAATTTTAATAAAGGCAGGCAACGGCGGCAACGGCTCTATTTCATTCAGACGTGAAAAATACATTGCCGCAGGCGGTCCCGACGGCGGCGACGGCGGAAACGGCGGAAACGTTGTATTTAAAGTCGATTTGGGTATGACAACGCTTATGGACTTTAAGTATAAAAGAAAGTACAGCGCAGAATCCGGCTCAGACGGCGCAGGCCGCCATAAAAAGGGTAAACGCGGAAGCGATACCGTTATATCCGTGCCGCAGGGTACCGTTGTGCGTGATGCGGAATCAAACCGCATTATTGCCGATTTGTCCGATCCCGAAAAGACAGTCATTCTTGCAAAGGGCGGAAGCGGCGGCTGGGGCAACGCACATTTTGCCACCGCAGTAAGGCAGACGCCGAATTTTGCGAAAAACGGCTTGCCGGGTGATGAGAGGGAAATCGTTCTGGAGCTTAAGCTCCTTGCCGATGTCGGACTGGTAGGCTTCCCCAATGTCGGGAAATCCACGATACTGTCAATTACCACAAAGGCGGATCCAAAGATCGCAAACTACCATTTTACGACTCTTGAGCCGAATCTTGGCGTGGCGGATCTGGGTGATGGCAGAAGCTTTGTGCTTGCAGATATACCCGGTATAATAGAGGGCGCGTCCGAGGGCGTAGGTCTGGGGCATGAGTTTTTAAGGCATATAGAGAGAACGAGGGTGCTTATCCACGTTGTTGATGTGTCCGGTATCGAGGGCAGAAACCCCATAGAGGATTTTGATATTATAAATAAAGAGCTCTCAGAATACGATATGTCGTTAGAGGACAGACCGCAGATAGTTGCGGCAAATAAAACCGATATCATTACCGATGCGGACGCCTATAAGGCATTTTTGGATGAAATGGAAAACAGGGGCATAGAAGTGTTTGAAATTTCCGCCGCTACAAATAAGGGCGTGTCCGCACTTATGATGCGTGTGTATGAGGAGCTTCTAAAACTTCCGCCCGTTATCGTTTTCGAGCCTGAAATGGATATTGAGGAGGATATTTTTGAGGACGATACCAAGGGCTATACCATTCGCCGTGAAAATAATTCCTATATTATCGAAGGACCCTGGATCGAGGCTGTCGGCGGCAGCGTCAATTTCTCCGACCGTGAATCCCTTCAGTATTTCCAGCGTATGCTCTTAAAGCGCGGCGTCATCGAAGAGCTTGTTGAAATGGGTATCAAAGAAAACGATAATGTAATAATAGGGGATCTGGAATTTGATTTCATATTCTAAATCGCCCCAAATCGCCCGGATCGGGCATATACCCTTTCCAAACAATTCAAGGCTACCGTACCTTAGTAGGGGCGGATATTATCCGCCCGCTGTTTACGGTACGTTACAGGCAAATACGGGAAGATAATATCTTCCCCTACTGATTTGAAACGATTTATCGCCCCAAATCGCCCGGACTGAATAAAATTCTTTCCAAACAATTCGGGTAGGGGCGGATATTATCCGCCCGCTGTTCACGGTACGTTACAGGCAAATACGGGAAGATAATATCTTCCCCTACTAATTTGGAACGATTTACCGCATATCTTTTTCATACACGCATTTCCCGTTTATAAACGTCATGATACACTCGCTGTCAAAGCGGGTGGGGAGGCTGTCAAAAATCACGATATCGGCGTCCTTACCGACTTCAAGGGAGCCGACTCTGTCAAAAATACCGCAATTTTTTGCGGCATTTTTTGTTATGCCCAAAAGTGCCGAATCCTCGTCCATTCCGTTTTTGACCGCCATTACCGCGCAGAACGGAAGATTATCGACGGTGATTTCGGGGTGGTCTGTAACTATCGCCACCGACAAACCTTTATCCGACAGGTTTTTATACGTCTTGTACGACTGGTTTTTAAGCTCCGGCTTGCTCCTGTCCCCGAATGTGGGACCTAAATTTACCGGTACTCCTTCACGCACCAAAACGTCGGCGACTCTGTCGCCGTCTGTGCAGTGTTCTATCGTAACATCAACGCCGAACTCCTTTCCGATGCGTATTGCGGTGCAGATATCATCTGCGCGGTGCGCATGGAATTTGACGGGTATCTCACGGTTCAATACAGGAAGCATCGCATCGTATTTGATATCGAAATCGGGCTTTTGATTATTATCCTTATCGGAATTATACATATCGAGCTGCTTTTTATATTCCGACGCCTTAGAGAACAGTTCACGGATAAGCGCCGCAGTACCCATTCTTGTAACGGGTGCCTGATTTTTTTCGTTAAATACCGCCTTGGGATTTTCGCCGAGCGCCATTTTCATTGCGGCGGGCGCTTTTATGACCATATCGTCAACACACACGCCGTATGTTTTTACGGCGGCAAACTGACCGCCTACGGGATTTGCGCTGCCCGGTCCTGTGACAACGGTTGTAACGCCTGCCTTTACGGCGTCAAAAAACGCTCTGTCAAACGGGTTTATCCCGTCGATCGCCCGAAGCTGGGGCATAACGGGATCGGAATCCTCGTTTCCGTCGTCGCCTTCAAAGCCCAGAGAATCCTCAAACATACCCACATGGCAATGTGCGTCGATAAGTCCCGGCATAACGACTTTGCCCATAGCGTCGATAACCTCATCGTTATCGGAAATATCGGGCACGGTATCGCCTATATATTTTATTTTATCGTCAAATGCGATAGCTCCGTTTTTAAAAATATCGCCTGCCATAGTATAGAGGCAGGCATTTTTTATAATCTTCATAGCATTACAGTCCATTCACATAATTTATTGCCTGAGCCGCACTTACGGCTCCGTCCGAAGCGGCGGTAATTATTTGTCTGAGCGGCGAAACACGAACATCTCCCGCAGCATAGATACCGTCAATATTTGTTTTTAAATACATATCCGTCTTTATAAATCCGCGCTCACATGTTTCCACTCCCGTAAGCCTTGCAAGCTCGCTGTCGGGCGTAATGCCTATGGCAACAAGCGCGCCCGCCGCATTTATAAACCCACGCTCAAGGGTCTTAACATTCCTTGCATATACACGCTCCAGTGAGCTTTTGCCATCAAAGCGTTCCGCGACCATATCGGTATATACGGTTATGTTTTTTGCAGCCTTCACCCTGTCCAAAATCACCTTTTGAGCCTTGAATTTATCGGAACGGTTTAAAATGTATACGTTTTTACAAAAATGTGCAAGGTACAAAGCGTCCTCGCAGGCAGTGTTTCCGCCGCCTATAACGACCACGTCCTTATCCTTGAAAAACGCTCCGTCGCAGGTGGCGCAGTAGGAAACGCCCATGCCGAAAAGCTCCTCCTCGCCGGGTATGTTAAGCTTTTTCGGAGTAGCGCCCGTCGCAAGGATAACAGTCCGTGTCTGGTACGAGTTTTTACGGGTATTTACGGTTTTTATCATCTTATGCGCGTCGGTTATTGATTTTACCGTTTCCGATACAAGCTCCGCGCCGAATTTCAGCGCATGCGTTTTTATCGCGTTTGATAATTCAAGTCCCGTGGGGTTATTGTAAAAACCGGGGTAGTTATCCACCTCGTAGGTTTTTACAGCCTGTCCGCCGCAGGAAAGCTTTTCTATCAGAAGTGTTTTCATACCGCCCCGCGATGCGTAAAGAGCCGCGCTCATTCCCGCCGCACCGCCGCCGATAACCGTTACATCATAAATCATTGTAAAACTCCCAAAACGGGTGATTACTGTTCCTCACCCTGATCATTGTTTATATATGCCTCGATAATATATCTGGGTCTGCGTTTTATCTCGTTATATACCTTGCCTATATATTCGCCTATAAGTCCCAGGGACAGAAGCTGAACTCCGCCTATAAACCATATAGACAGCATTATCGACGCCCAGCCCGCGCTGGTATTTCCGTTTATTTTCTGAACAAGCGTGTAGACTGCCATAGCTATTGCTATAATGCACGCCGCCGCGCCCATAAGCGCAATAAGCCGTATGGGTGTAACGGAAAATGAGGTAATTCCGTCAAATGCAAATGAAAGCATTTTCTTTAACGGGTATTTCGATTCGCCCGCAAGCCTTTCGTTCCTGTCGTAGTATACGCACGCCGAGGGATAGCCTATGGACGGCACCATGCCCCGCAAAAACAAATTCCGTTCGGGGTATTTTGCAAGCGCTTCTATCGCGCGGCGGCTCATAAGCCTGAAATCGGCATGGTTGAACACAAGATTTACGCCCATCGCCTGCATAAGCCTGTAAAATGCAACGGCAGTCGTTCTTTTAAAAACCGTGTCGGTTGTACGCTTGTTCCGCACCCCGTACACAATGTCACAGCCGCCGCGGAATTTGGCGACCATTTCCGGTATGACGCTTATATCGTCCTGAAGGTCTGCGTCAAGAGTTATCGCGCAGTCGCAATCGTCCATAACGGTCATAAGTCCGCCGTAAACGGCGTTCTGATGGCCTGCATTATGCGCAAGCTTAATGCCCGCAAATATGCTGTCGCGGTTTATAAGCGTGTCTATAATGCTCCAGGTATCATCGGTCGAGCCGTCGTCAACGAATACAACTCTGCTGCTATCTTTAATAAGACGCTCATCAAGCATTTTAAGCATGACATCGCGTATCTGTTTTGCCGTTTCATTCAAAACCGCTTCCTCGTTGTAGCAGGGAACTACAATATACAGCTTTGCTGTTTTATCCATATCGGTATCTCCTAATACATCATATACGCCTATTATATACCAAAATGCAAAAATGTACAAGGGTTTTTAAGCAAAAAAAGACGGCATCAAAAAAGACGGCATCAAAAAAGACGGCATCAAAAAAGACGGCACTGTGTGCCGCCCGGCTTAAAATACCGATATAATATCTGCGCCGTCCTTTACAAAAGCGACAAACTCATTTATATTTGCGCTTACGTCATACGTTCTGCCGCCATCGTATACGCTTTTATCCATTGTCAGTATCCATTTGCCCTCAGGAAGATATACACGCTTTGAGGTCTCTCCCCGCTCGGTTATGGGTGCGAATAAAATATCGTCACCGAACATATACTGTCCGCCCTCAAGGTAGCATAGCTCATCGTCGGGGTAGTCAAAGAACATCGGACGCATCATGGGGATACCGTCCTCTGAGGCAATATCCATGTGCTTTTTTATATACGGACGAAGCCTCTCACGCAAGAGGACGAGCTCCTTTAGGATATCAAAAGCCTCCTCGCCGAAGCTCCAAAGCTCGTTTTCGCCGCCCGTAGGCTCAATTATATCCCGTGTTCTGTCCTGCCCCTCACGGTTTCCGTGAAGCCTCATAACGGGGGAGAACACGCCGTATTGAAACCACCTTACTATAAGCTCCTTAAAATAATCGGTTTTCGTATCAGCGCCGTAGAATCCGCCTATATCTGTCGTCCACCAGGGAATGCCGCACATTGCCATGTTAAGTCCCGATTTTACCTGCGCACGGAGGCTTTCAAAGGTAGACGGAATATCGCCCGACCATACAAGCGTGCCGAATTTCTGCGCTCCCGTATATGCACAGCGGCTGAGCGTTATAATATCGTCCCGTCCCATGCTTTTAAATCCGTCATAAGCAAGCTTTGCATAGTAGTACGGATAGATAAGCGCGACCTCCTCGCCGCTTCCGGCATGGAAAATAAGATTGTCAAAATGCTCGGGATGTATTTCCGGCTCCGCCTCGTCAAACCAGAGCGCATCGACTCCGTTGTCTATATAATTTTCCTTCAGCTTGCTCCATACAAACTCCCTTGTATCGGGATTTGTAGCGTCGATCTCTGCCTGCGGCCCGTAAAAATCAAACACTCTGTTTGATCCGCTTTTCGTGCGGATAAGCATATTATTATCAAGCATATAAGTGTAGTTTTCGCTTTTTTCGTTTATGGTAGGCCACATTGATACCATAAGCTTTATGCCCATGGCGTGGAGCTCGTCCGCCATTTTCTTTGGGTTTGGCCAATAGCGGGGATCGAATTTATAGTCGCCCTGCTCCGTCCAGTGAAAGTAATCAATAACTATGACCGATAACGGTATCGAAAGCTCCTTATATTTTTTGGCAACCGCCAAAACCTCGTCCTGTGTTTCGTATCTTAAGCGGCTCTGCCAAAATCCCGTTGCCCAGTACGGAATTTTCGGCGCATGCCCCGTAAGATCGGCAAGCGTCATACTGACCTCCCCGGGATTTCCGCCGATGATCACGTAGTCGATCTGCCTTGTTGCATCGCTTGTCCAGCGTGTGCGGTTATATGAAAGCTCACAAAGTCCTATCGAGGGCATATTCCATAAAAATCCGTAGCCAAGCGACGAATATACGAACGGAACAGTGCATTTTGCGTTCACATGGCGAAGATCGATGCTTGTGCCCTTTAAGTCAAAGCAGTCCGTCGCCTCATGCCCCATGCCGTAAAAATGCTCATGAGTATTACTCTTAAAGGTTACGCGGGCTTTCCATAAACCGCTGTTTAAACATCTGTAATTTCTTATCCCGGCGCCGAAGGTAAGCTCCGGCAGCTCCTCGATTATCCTATCACCGTTTGAGTAGTAAATGACCTTGCCGTTTTTATAGATCTCGGCACGCATTTTTCCCGTTTCAAGAACTGCGCATTTGCCGTCGATCCACGCCTTGGCGGCTGCGGGCTTGGGCGTAAGCGTCCAATTTTCGTTACCGATACGGCCGTCCATGCTTGAACGGAAGCGGACGGAATTTTTTCCGCAGGAGGATATGATTACTTTTTCTCCCGCATGTGTAAAATGGATCTCATTGTCTACAATTTTGAACATAAATTCCCTCCGTCGGTTTATAAAATGTATCTTGCTCCAGTATCGTCGTACAGTTCGGGCACCTTTGCAAGCGTAAGCGCGATTACCTCCCTTGCACCGCCTTCTATAAGCGTTTTTGCACATGCCTCCATAGTATAGCCGGTGGTATACACATCGTCAAAAACGACTATTTTTTTGCCCCTGACATCGGAGCGCACCGCAAAGGCGTTTGAAATATTCGAAAATCTTTCATAGCCCGCAAGTCTTGATTGGTGCTTTGTATGTACCTTTCTTTCCAAAACGCCGCTCTTATAATTAAGGGGCAATTCTTTTTTCATACAGTCGAGTATAAGCTCAGTCTGATCAAACCCGCGCTCGTTTAATCTTTGCCTTGATATGGGTACGGCAATTACCATATCCGCAGTGCATACATCCTCAATATTGCGTATAAATTCTACAAGAAGCCTTGCAAAAATCGCGGAGTACGCCCAATTTCCCATAAATTTGTACCTTAATACCGAGTTTCTCAAATCACCCGTATAATAAAACGGCGAAAGAATATATTTGGTATGTATGGTACCCTTTGAAGGAATGGGAACTCTGGGTAGTCTTTTATAGCAATCGGTGCAGATACACAGCCTGTTTTCAATAATATGCGCACTGCTTTTGTGTTTTTTGCGGCTGCAAATAATGCAGACAGGATTTTTGTAGAATATATTTATCATTATGCGTTTACCATTTTTTCATTTTGGGATACGGACATTTCCCGTCAACAAGCCTTGCTCTTACTTGCATAACACAGCCGCAGAGCATACAGGTCGAGCCGTATTCAAACTTTTCACAGGCTTTGCATATATTTATCCGTCTTTGGTATTCGGTCATATCGACAAGGCGTATGCCCTTCATGCCGGTGACCTCATTTACCATTTTTTCAATATCCGTATCCGATAATACCGTCTTTTGATTACAGCGTTTGCACTTTTCCATTTACTTAATGCTTACAGCGCATACCGACATTTTCGGGAGAGTAAATGTAAGAGTATCGCCATTGCAATTTATGGGAATATCCGTTGGTTTAACGGTTTCCTCTTTGTCAAAGTCGTTGAAATCGGAAAGTGATTTTGCACTCATACATACGGCGGAAGCGGAGCTTACGGCTCTATCAAGCTCGATCACAACATCCTCACTGTCCGTAACGGAGGTATTGCACAGTGTAACCAGATATTCGCCCGACTTTTCCGAAGCGTTTACGCTCAGCTTCGGTACGGTAATTCCGTTTTTGGTATATGACGGGCTTTCATATTCGATACCCAAAAGCTCGCTGTCCATGTGGTTTTTCATCATCTTAAAGAGGTAATAGGTCGGAGTCTTTACCATCTTTTCACCGTCTGTAAGTATCATCGACTGAAGCACATTCACAATCTGTGCGATATTTGCCATATATACCCTGTCGCAGTGATTCTGGAAAATATGCAGGATGAGCATTGCGCATATTGCGTCACGAATGGTATTTTGCTGGTACAAAAATCCCGGATTTGTGCCGGGCATAACGTCAAACCAGTTGCCCCACTCGTCAACAATAAGCCCCGTTTTCTTTTCGGGATCGTATTTATCCATGATCTTCTCATGCGTCTGTATTACCTTTTCCATACGCAGAGCGTCGTTTATAAGCAAGAAATAATCCTCAGCGCTGTCTGATAAGCTCGAACCCTTGTTCTTGAAGCCGCGCGTGCAGGTATAGTTATGAAGCGATACGCCGCCAGCATTTTTGGCGGTTTTTTGCATCATGACCTCCATCCATTCGGTATCGTCCTGGTTGGGGCCGCCGACTATTTTATAAAGCGGCTCCTCGCCGTAGTCGCGTATGAAGGTCGAAAAGCGCATGTATTGATCGGCATAATATTCGGGGCGCATCTGTCCGCCGCAGCCCCAGTTTTCATTTCCCACGCCGAAGAATTTCAGCTTCCAGGGCTCATCCTGCCCGTTTTTGCGCCTTTCGTTTGCAAGCGGAGAATCGCCGCCGAAGGTCATATATTCTACCCAGTCGCGCATTTCCTGAACTGTTCCCGAGCCGACGTTCCCGCAGATGTACGGCTCCGTGCCGAGCTGATTTACAAGCTCAAAAAATTCGTGTGTTCCGAAATGGTTGTTTTCAACAACGTTGCCCCAGTTTGTATTTACCATATACGGACGGTCTTCCTTGGGACCTATGCCGTCGCGCCAGTGATAATCGTCCGCAAAGCAGCCGCCCGGCCAGCGAAGCACGGGTATATCAAGCTCACGGAGCGCCGATACCACGTCGCAGCGCATACCGTTTATATTTTCAATATTGCTGTCCTTGCCGACATATATTCCCTCATATATGCATCTGCCGAGATGCTCGGCAAACTGTCCGTATATGTATTTGCTTATCCTGCCTTTTTTTTCGTTTGTATTTACTTTGATTTTTGCCATTTTCACAAATCTCCTTTGAAATCTTTATAGACTTAGTATAGATTAAAATTTAGATAATTCAATCACCAAAAACGATATGATTAGGACAATATTTGTGTTTTAGTCTTGCGGTATTGGGGGATTTATGCTATAATACAGACAGCACAAGCCTGTTTTTGCGTGCAATATGTTTTACGGCGGGCAAAAACGGGTAAAAATACGTATCGGAGTGTGTATTTTAAAAGAGAGAGAGGTTTTTTTATGGTACAGGGTAATGTAATGGTAGGTCAGTCGGGCGGACCTACATCGGTAATCAATTCAAGTCTGGTAGGCGTGTTCAAAACGGCTGTCGATATGGGCTGTCTTAAGGTTTACGGTATGCGTAACGGTATCGAGGGACTTTTGGCGGGGAGGTATGTAAATCTTTCCGACTATATCAAAAACGATCTTGATATCGAGCTTTTAAAGAGGACGCCGTCCTCGTTTTTGGGGACTTGCAGGTATAAGCTTCCGGATGTACAGGATGAGCCGGGTGTTTATGAGAGGATATTCGATATGCTCAAGCGTCTTGACATAAAGCACTTTTTCTATATCGGCGGCAACGATTCCATGGACACGATAAAAAAGCTTTCAAATTATGCCGAAAAAATCGGCTCGGATATTACGTTTATGGGTGTTCCCAAAACCATTGACAACGACCTTGCCGTAACCGATCATACGCCGGGCTACGGCTCTGCGGCAAAGTATATTGCGGCGGCGATGAAGGAGATAATCCGTGATGCAAATACATATTCTACCGATTCAATAACCGTAGTCGAAATAATGGGCAGAAACGCAGGCTGGCTTACAGCGGCATCGTCGCTCTCAAAAGCCGAGGACTGTAACGGTCCCGACCTTATATATCTGCCGGAGCGTCCGTTTGATCATGAGAAATTTTTAAAGCGTGTAAAAGAGGTAAAGAAGTTTAAAAACACGGCGATAGTTGCGGTATCGGAGGGCGTGAAAACGGCTGACGGTACTTATGTGTGCGAGGCAAACAAGACAACGACGTTCGAGGATTCCTTCGGACATAAGACCTTGGGCGGAACTGCACTCTACCTTGCGGACTATCTTGCTGAAAATACGGGCATAAAATCAAGAGGTATAGTATTTTCGACGCTTCAAAGATGCGCTTCGCATCTGGTGTCGCGCCGTGATATCACAGAGGCGTTTACCGCAGGCGGCGATGCCGTTGTCGCGGCGCTTGGCGGCGAAACGGGCAAGATGATAATATTTGAAAGAATTTCAAATGCGCCGTATCAGATAAAGACTTCATCGTATGACGTAAACAAGATAGCCAATATTGAAAAGTGTGTGCCGGACGAGTGGATATGTGATGACGGCACCAATGTTACAAAGGAATTCGATGAGTATGCGCGTCCGCTTATAATAGGCGAATTATCGCCGTTTATGGTGGACGGACTGCCCAGACACTTGTTTATTGATAAATAAAAAGCATACAAAGGGGATAGACGGTTATGTTGTTGCAGTATATAATACCTCCTGTCGTGGGTGCGGTAATAGGATATATTACAAACGATATAGCGATAAAAATGCTCTTTCACCCACGCAAGGCATATTATATAGGCACCCATAAGCTTCCGTTCACACCGGGGCTGATACCTAAGGAAAAGGCAAGGATCGCA
>CACZPW010000130.1 GCA_902783115.1 uncultured Ruminococcus sp.
GATTCAAACATTTTTTGCTGTAATTCGTAATCGTTTATTCTTATGGAGCCTGAGGATAGCTCCGTACCGTTCAATACAAGGTCATACGCCTTTGCTATAACCTTTTCCGGGTTTGTATCAAGATATTCTATACATTCGTCCATAGGCATTGTAAACGGATGATGCATAGCGTCCCAATGATCCGTCTCCTCGTTATACTCAAAGAACGGAAACTCCGTTATCCATAAGAAATTCCAGCCCTCGGGAATAATATCAAGCTGCTTTGCCACCTTTAAGCGGAGTGCGCCCAAAACAGGCAGGGTAACGCTGTTTTTATCCGCAACAAACAGCACAACGTCGCCTTTTTTCGCCCCTACTCTTTCAATTATCCTGTCAAGCTCCCCGTTTTCCATAAATTTTGCAAATGCGCAGGTAGGCTCGTCCTCTATCCAGCGTATGAATGCGAGTCCCTTTGCGCCTATGCCCTTTACATATTCGGTAAGCTTGTCTATCTCTTTTCTGGTAAGCGTTCCCGCCGCATCCTTTGCGACTATGGCACGGACGCTTCCGCCGCCATTCACTGCGCCCGAAAATACCCCGAATCCGCAGTCCGATACGATATCGGATACGTCCGTGATCTCCATACCGAATCTTGTATCGGGCTTATCGGAGCCGAATCTCGTCATTGCCTCCTTATAGGTAAGCCTCGGCAAAGGCGTCGGAATATCAACATTCAAAACGTCACTGAATATGCGTTTTATAAAGCCCTCGCCCATTTCAAGAATATCCTCAACGTCAACAAACGACATTTCAAGATCCACCTGCGTAAATTCAGGCTGTCTGTCGGCTCTTAAATCCTCGTCCCTGAAGCACCTTGCAAGCTGAACATACCTGTCAAAGCCCGCAATCATCAGAAGCTGCTTATATATCTGCGGTGACTGCGGCAGCGCATAGAAATTGCCGTGATGTATCCTTGACGGAACAATGTAGTCCCTTGCGCCCTCCGGCGTGGATTTCATCATCATGGGTGTTTCGATCTCTATAAATCCGTTCTCGTAAAAATAATCACGGGCAGATTTCGCAATCCTGCTCCTCATCATTATATTTTTCTGCAGCACCGGACGCCTTAAATCAAGGTATCTGTATCTGAGCCTCAATTCCTCGTTGGTGTTAAGGTCGTCCAATATTTCAAACGGCGGCGTTTGCGCCTTTGCAAGTATTCTGAGATCTGTGACCGCGATTTCGATATTTCCCGTTTTAAGGTCGGGGTTTTTACTTTCACGCTCCTTTACGATACCCTTTGCCATAAGCACGTATTCGCTACGGCAGGACGAGGCCTTTTCAAAAACTCCCCTGTCCGTCGTATCGCCGAACGCAAGCTGGACAATACCCGTTCTGTCTCTTAAATCTATAAAGATAAGGTTTCCCATATCCCTTATTTTTTGCACATATCCGCCGACTGTGACCTCACTGCCGATACCGTCGACCTCACCGCAGTAATGCGTGCGCTTCAATCCAATCATTGTATCCATTCGTTGTCTCCTCGTACAAGTTAAAATTTACACTTCTTGTATTTTACAACTTTATACACGCAAGTGTCAAGTAAAAAGAAATAATTGTAAATAAAATAATATATTTATCAATATTTAAACATTACAAAAATTACAGTTTTAATTACTTTTTGTAAAAACACTTGATAAAATCCGCGTTTGGTTTTATAATATTACAGATTATGATTATATTTTTTAAGAAGGTTTGGTTATGGGAAAACGGATAAATGAGCAAAAAACGCAGAGCTTTATGGGTAATGTCGCAATAGTGCTTTTTGCTCAGCTTATGGTTAAGCTTCTCGGTATGGTCTACCGCATGGTTATAACCAACATAAGCGGCTTCGGAGATGCGGGCAACGGCTTTTACACCGCAGGCTTTCAGGTATACACGGTTTTGCTTGCGGTATCCTCTATAGGTATACCGAACGCAATAGCAAAAATGGTGTCTGAGCGTGTTGCAACAAAGGATTACCGGGGCGCGCACCATGTATTTAAATCAGCGCTCATTCTGTTTTCGGTTATCGGCGCGGTCTGTTCGGGGCTTCTGTTCTTCGGTGCGGATTTCATCGCACAAAATATAGTGAACATGGACGGTGTGCAGTATGTAATGCGCGCGCTTTCGCCGTCAATATTCTTTGTATGCGTTTCGTCGGTAATACGCGGCTATTTCCAGGGACTTAACGATATGCGTGCAACAAGCCTCTCACAAATGCTTGAACAGGTATTCAAATGCGGTCTTACTATCGCCCTTGTGGTTTTGTGCGTCGGCACGATGCCTCTTATAATGCAAGTGATGACAAGGCTGTCAATGCTTTATACGGGCGATATGTCAACCTCCACACCGCCCGAGATCATGGCGGCTTGGGCAAACGCCGCAAGCTCCATAGCAACGCTTATATCGTTTATATATCTTGTAATATTCTACTACAGACAAAAAAGCGGCATCTCGGATAAGATACGCAAATCATCAACGGACGAATTGAAGCAATCTACGCTGTCGCTGATGAAATCAATACTTATGCTCTCTGTGCCCATATCCCTTGCCTCGATAATAACCGCGATAAACCGCGTTATAGATACTGCAACCATTACAAGAGGCATAGAAGTCGCATTTGCGGGCGGTATTCCCGCACATGGGGCAATAAGCGCAATACCTCACCCCACATTAAAGGACTTGAACGAATATGCGGTGCTTTTGGCAGGCAGACTCTCAAAAAGCGATACTCTTATAAATATGCCGCTTGCCTTAAATGTTGCCTTTGCAACGGTTTTGGTGCCGTCCGTTTCGGGAGCGCTTGCAAAGGGCGAAAAAACGGAAGCGGGAAACAAGATATCGTATTCGTTTTTGATTTCAACGCTTCTGATACTGCCCTGCGTTGCAATATTCATAGTCCTGGCGGCGCCGATATACAATGTGATTTATCCGAATGCGTACTTAGGATCCGATCTGCTTGCGCTTATGGCAATATCGCTTATTTTCAGCGCGCTTTCGCAAACGATGTCCGGAGCTTTGCAGGGACTTGGCAAGGTGTATGTTCCTGCAATCGGTCTTCTTGCAGGCTGTGTAATCAAAGTGATATTGAATATCGTTTTGATACGACGCACATCAATAAACATTTACGGTGCGGCGATAAGCTCGATAATTTGCCAATTCGTTGCATTTTTGATAAGCTTTACAGTACTGCGCAAATATCTTGAGCTTAATATTACGCTTAACAAATATGTAATAAAGCCTCTTATATCAACCGTCGCTATGGGTGTTTCCATGCTTTTGGCATACAGGCTTTTGGGTATGCTGCCGGGCGGCGGATATGCCGTAAATGCAGCATCAACCATGGCGTCGATCGCAATAGGCGCAGCGGTTTATCTTATAATGCTCCTTTGGCTTAAGGTGCTTGATGAAAACGAGATAGCAGAGCTTCCAGCAGGAGAAAAGCTTTTGAGTATTTTAAGGAAAACAAAAATTTATAAGTAAACAAAAGGCGCTGCAAGCTGAATTTGCAACGCCTTTTTTTAATTTAATGTCCATATTGCATAGTTTAAATACAGAGCAAACGTAAGCCACAGTATATACGGAAGCATTAAAAGGCCCGCCGCCTTGTCGGCTTTATAAAAACGGTAAGCTGTATATACTACCCATATCCACAGCACGGCAAGCCATACAAACGCAAACATATAGTCACGCATATTGAAAAATATTACCGGCCAAAAGAAATTTATCGCAAGGCTTATGGCATACAGTATAAGCTCATTTCTCGTCCCGCCCTTTTTATATACTCTTGCAGCGCTTATACCCATAAGCGTAAAAAGTATCGTCCATACTACGGGAAACAGCCACATCGGCGGCGATAAGGCGGGCTGTATCACATTCTCAAATTCCCGCATACCGTCTTTTGTCACCAGGGCTGATAATGCACCCACACCCAGCGCTATACTTACGGATATTACATAAGGCTTTATTTTTTTCCACATAATTTCATCACCCGCTTTTATTATATGCAGTCTTTTATTATCACATACCCAAAATCAGTTTCCGTATTTTTCAAACATTTCCTTTACCGTATCATACGCCATTTTCGGGCGGCGGTATTCATCGACAACACCCTTGTTGTTATGGCACCTTGCACGGGTCGCAAACCATCCCTCCTCCGTAACTCTGCAATCCGCAAACTGCCATATAAACACACCCGTTATCCTCTTATCGCTCATATATACCTCAAGGCTTTCTTTGATAAGCTCCGATTGGTATTCCTCGCTCCATTTTTCTTTCGCCCTTGAACGGTAGCCGTAAATTGCGGCGGCGCCCAATTCCGATACGATTATCGGCTTATTATCGCCGTTTGACTCTTTTATCCAGTCTATTTCTTCATCATTACGCTTCTTTACATCATCGTCCACATACCATTTTGTATACATATTAAACGAAACGATATCGGGCATATCAAGGCATATATCATTAAAGTGACGGCAGGTCGCCGAGGTACACGGGCGGGATATGTCCATACTTCGTATCATATCATACTGCCGTTTATACATTTCCCTGCCCTCCTTTGTTTCGGAGGCACATTCGTTTAAGATACCCCATATAACAACGGACGGATGATTGTAATGATTTTCTATCATCTCCCGTATGCAATCCTCGCACTGGTGCTCAAAATTCGGATTCTGCATCTGTTCAAGCACAAGCCCTCTTGCGTGGTTTTCCTCCCAAACCAATATTCCGCGCTCATCACACAAATCGAGCATTCTCTCATCGTTTGGATAATGGCAGGTACGGAGTGCATTTGCGCCCATTTCCTGCATCATATCCATATCCTTTACCATAAGCTGCAACGGAACGGCGCAACCAACATCCGCATAGTCCTCATGGCGGTTAAAGCCCTTTAAATATACCGTCTTACCGTTCAGAAGCACCCTTGTTCCCTCAACCGTAACCGTCCGAAAACCCACACGGTCGATCATATCGTCAATGGGAATGCCATTATTTTTGAGTACGGCATTTAACATATACAGCCTCGGATTTTTATTATCCCAGGGTATGATATCCCTGAATTGCAATTTAAAATCCACCGTTTCCGATGATCCGGGCATAACCGTAATCATCTTTGAAGCCTCAATTCCCGCTATCGCTATCAAAAGCTCCGCACAAAAATCCCCGTCCGTAAGATTTTCTATATCCACCGCAATATCCGCACTCCACTTACCGTCACAATAATGCGGCGTAAAATGCAGATTTTTAATGTATGCGCCCTTTATGTATTCCAGCGCAACAGGGCGCGTTATACCGCCGTATGTATAATAATCATTTGGAATATGCAATGCGGATTTTTCAGAGAATGTATTATCCACACGCACCTCGATCTTATGTGTCCCCTGTTTTACATCCTTTATTACCGCAGCAAACGGTGTGAATGCGTTATAGTGGTGCGCTGCCAAATTCCCGTCAAAAAACACGTCTGCGGTGTGGCTTACGCCCTTGAATTCAAGCCTTATATCGGTATCACGGCTTATAAATACCGTCTTTGAATATGTGGCAATTCCTCTGCGCTTTAAAAAATCGGGGTGTTGTTCAAAGCAGCCCGGAACGGGCATTGTGTATTCCTTTCCAATACCCTCCATTTTAAAATCCCACATACCGTCAAGCTCTTTTTGTATGCGTATATTATGCGTATCAAATAATCTCAGCATTTTATTTTACCTCCTCAATATTTACATTAGTGCCATATATCCTCTTATCGACAGGTATACCGTTACTTTCGGCGTAACACAGTTCATTTGCCGCCGCTTGCTGAAGCTTTTTCCAGCCCCACCATTTTTCACCCGAGCCGTACAGCGTACCCTTGCCCGTAACCTTTATATTCTCCTTGCCGTTTGCGTATATAAGCGGAGAATAATTGTAGCACTCCATACCCTCCCAGCGTGTTAATACAACCGGCAAATAGTCGTTGGGATCGTCGCTGAAAACGATTCTTGCACCGTCCTCCAGATGAAGCTCTATATTGCTTTCTAAGTGTATTGGGCCGCTTTCCCATTCGCCGCAAGGGACATTTACCACGCCGCGCCCGCTTTAAAACACAGTGTAACAGCCTCGCTTATTGCATTTTTTCCGTGATTCTTATAATCTCTGATATCTACTTTCATAACCGTACTCCCAAAAGCATTTTATACTTTGATTATAGCAAATCCGATATTCAAAACAATGTCAAAAACACAGATTATTTGTTAAAAAGTATTGATTTAATTGACAAATTGTGATATAGTGCGCGCGAGGTGTCATATATGTATGAATTATTTGATGAATTAAGCGCAGGTATTCACATAACGCTTTTAAACGGTCTGTATATTATGCACGATAAGGACTGGTATGAGGAAAAGATCAAAACCGAATATGTTATATGGTGCATTGCCAAAGGAACGGTATACATTACGGTGAATAACAAAAAATTTACGGCAAAAAAAGGCAATGTTGTGTTTTTTATGCCCGGATGCAGATATACGGCAAAATCCGATGAAGAAGGCTGTGAATTTTTGTATCAGAAATATGTTGCGGAAATAGGAAATAATATAAATATTATAAGCAATTTGAATTTATCGGGCATTCTTTCGGATGACCGCATTTCAAAAATGCAGGAAATATATATCAGCAAAGCGATATCACTTAACAAAGAGAAGAAAAGCTATTCATTAAAGGCACATTCGATATTTTTGACATTCTTTTCCGAATGTATCGAAATTATAAGACGCGGACATTTTTTTGAATTCGAAAAAAACAAAGCCGATACCTCAAATCCCGATATATGGCGTGTTATGTCATACCTCGGCGAATACTACTATACGGATACGAATATTGAAAAGCTCGCAAAAATGGCGCACATGAGCGAAAAGCATTTTATTCACCAATTCAAAAAAACGTTAGGATTGTCGCCAAAGCAATATATTATACAGTGCAGAATGAGAAAGGCATCGGATATGCTGATAAATTCCGATGCCCGTATTTCCAAAATAGCGCAAACCGTCGGTTATGCCGATGTTTATATATTTTCAAAGGCGTTTAAAAATTATTATGACATATCGCCGACAGAGTACAGGAATAATTTTGTAAGATAAATGAGGATTATTTTATCATTTCTTCAAATTCTTCTTCGGATATTACCCTGATGCCTAATTGGTTTGCCTTATCAAGCTTTGAGCCTGCTTCCTCACCCGCTAAAACATAGTCCGTATTTTTAGATACTGATGATGATGTCTTGCCCCCGTAGCTTTCTATTATCTTGCCCGCCTCTGAACGCTTGTAATTTTTGAGCGTTCCGGTCAAGACAAAAACCTTGTCCTTAAATCTGCCGTCCGCGGCATTATCCTCACTGTCATCAACACAGTTTACTCCCGCCGAATAAAGCCTGTTGATAAAATCAAGGTTTTGCTTCTGCTCAAAAAATTCGGTTATGGACTTTGCCATTTTCTCACCGATCTCATCTATCATGGTAAGCTCTTCAACGCTTGCATTCATAAGATTATCAAGAGTTTTGTATTTTTTTGACAAAACCTTTGCCGCTTTTTCACCTATAAGGCGTATTCCCAGTGCATTTATAAGGCGGTAAAGCGGATTTGTCTTGGATTTCTCAAGATTGCCTATCAGATTTTCGGCAGATTTTTTGCCCATCTTATCCATTTTTTCTATATCTTCCGCTTTTACAAAATACAAATCGGAAGCATTTTCAATAAGTTCAAGCGAAAGCATCTGCTCGATTATCGACGGTCCCAAGCCATCAATATCCATTGCGGGACGGGACACAAAATGCACAATATTCCTGAATCTCTGCGCAGGGCAATTTATGCCCGTACATCTTGACGCCGCTTCACCCTCAGGTCTTACCACCCTTGCTCCGCATTCGGGGCATACGTCGGGCATAGAGAATTCTTTTTCATTGCCCGTTCTTTTTTCCTTTACCACTTCAACGACAGCAGGGATTATATCGCCCGCTTTTTCAATTATAACGCTGTCGCCTATCCGTATATCCTTTTCACGGATATAATCAATATTGTGAAGGGTTGCGCGCGATACGTTCGTACCTGCGATATGCACCGTTTTTAAAAACGCAAGCGGCGTTAAAACTCCCGTTCTTCCAACCTGCACCCGTATATCCAATACCTCTGTTTCCTTTCTCTCGGCAGGATATTTATATGCAATAGCCCAGCGCGGAAATTTTTCCGTAACTCCAAGCATATTCCGCCCGTTAAAGTCATTTACCTTTATAACAGCTCCGTCAATGTCAAAATAAAGCTTTTGGCGTTCATCGCCTATGCGTATTATTTCATCAAACGCTTCCTTTGCGCTGTGAAACAATTTATCGTTTAAAATAGTTTTAAAGCCTTGCTCCTTTAAAAAGAGAAGTCCTTCGATATGGCTGTTTATCGTTACGCCTTGTGCTCTTTGGATATTGAATACGAATATGTCAAGTCCCCTTTTTGCCGCAACTTTGGGATCAAGCTGTCTTAATGAGCCTGCGGCGGCGTTTCTCGGATTTGCAAACAACGGCTCGCCTATTTCATCAAGGCTTCGGTTTATTTTATTAAAATTGTCCCGTGACAAAAACACCTCGCCCCGCACCTCCAAAAGAGGGATCTTATCCTTTAATTCAAGCGGTATGGAGCGTATTGTTTTAAGATTTTCCGTAACGTCTTCACCGATGATTCCGTCGCCCCTTGTAGAGCCGCGCACAAAAATACCGTCAACGTATTCAAGCGATACGCTCAGTCCGTCTATCTTATGCTCTACTACATATTCGGGGTTTTTGACAACCTCTCTTACCCTGCGGTCAAAGTCAAGAATTTCCGCCTCGGAAAACGCCTTTTGAAGGCTCTGCATCCTTACCGTATGCGTAACGGGCGCAAAGGTAGACGCCGCCATTCCTCCCACCCGTACCGTGGGCGATGCCGGGCTCTTGTACTCGGGATATTTGTCCTCAAGCTCCTCTAATTCCTTTAACATTCTGTCAAATTCAAAATCGGAAATTTCGGGACTGTCCTCAACATAATATTTATAATTATGGTAATTTATTTGCCGTGTTAATTCGTCTATTCTTTCTTTTGGGTTAACCATACGGTTTTCTCCTTTTATATATACCGATTTGCTTGGATATTCTTATTGTTCTCGTTTAATAATACCACTCAACGGCATATTCTGTCAACCGTTGCATTTGTTAGTTTTAAATTTATAAATTTGCAAAATTTTATAAACTGTGGTAAAATGGATTTGATGTTCTTGAAATATATGTCTGTGATATACAATATACATAGATATAGAAAAATTTTAAGGGTGATATAATGAAAAGACTGATAAGCATTATTGTATCAATATTTATTCTCACCGTTACCGCAAAGGCTCAATATGAGACCTCGGCAAAAAGCGTATGCGTTATTGAGGCCTCATCGGGCGAGGTTGCGTATGCAAGCAATGAAAAGGAAAAGCTGCCGATGGCAAGCACGACAAAGATAATGACTGCCGTCATTGCCCTCTCACACTGCGACTTGGACGATATTGTAACGGTTTCACAAAACGCAGCTATGACAGAGGGTTCCTCGGCATATTTAAAGGCGGGAGCAAGCGTATCCGTGCGTGATCTCTTATACGGGCTTATGCTGAATTCCGGCAATGACGCCGCCATCGCCATTGCGGAATATATAAGCGGCAGCACGGATGAATTTGCAAAGCTTATGACAAAAACCGCAAGGCATATCGGCGCAAGGCATACAAGCTTTAAAAATCCCAACGGTCTTCCCGACGATAAGCACTATACAACAGCTTACGACCTTGCGATTATCGCAAGATACGCAATGGAGAACGAGGATTTTAAGACGATCGTATCGACATCATCATATACCGCCGATATTGACGGGCTCCCGATCACATATACGAATCACAACCGGTTGCTCCGTGAATATGACGGCTGTATCGGCATCAAAACAGGGTTTACGGAGGCTGCGGGAAGATGCCTTGTAAGCGCCGCAAGCAAAAACGGTATGACCTTTATTGCGGTAACGCTAAACGACGCAAACGATTGGGCGGATCATAAAGCGTTATTTGATACGGCATTTGGCGAATACTCAATGTATACCGCCGCACACAAAGGCGAGGACGCCGACTATATCGGTGCAGGTCTTGTATACGGAAGCGATATTGACATTCCCGTAAAAAACGGCGATATATCCGGCATAAAAATAAAAGTGACCGCAGGCGATATAAAGCCGCCCTTAAATCAGGGTGAAAAGGTGGGCGTTGCAAAGGCATATAAAAACGGCAGAGTAATAGCCACCGCAGACGTATGTATGAAGGAGGCTCTCTATGAAGATTCAAGCGTGTTTGATGAGATCATAAAACGCTTTGACAGGATTTTAAGAATGTTGTTTTTTTAAGCCGATGAAAGGATAAAGCTATGGGTGAAATTGTAAGATTACAAAAATATATTGCGTTAAGCGGCGCCGCATCGAGGCGAAAGGCAGAGGAGCTTATAGCCTGCGGCAGAGTACGGGTAAACGGCGAAACGGTATCCGAGCAGGGC
>CACZPW010000131.1 GCA_902783115.1 uncultured Ruminococcus sp.
CGAATATACTATTGATTTTTTATCGGGGTCATGGTATAATACGGATAGAATTTATTGTAAAGGAATAACAAACATGACTGTATACGTTGACGCAGACGCCTGCCCCGTGACCCGGATCGTCGAAAAGACTGCAAAGGAATACGGCATACCCGTTGTTCTGCTTTGCGACACCAATCATGTGCTGACATCGGATTACAGCACCGTTAAGATAATAGGTGCGGGTGCCGATGCGGTGGATTTTGCGCTTATCAGTATGTGCGTGTCCGGTGATATTGTTGTTACACAGGATTACGGCATTGCTGCAATGGCTTTGGGAAAGGGCGCAAGGGCTATCCACCAAAGTGGGAAGCAGTACACCGACGGAAATATTGACGGTCTGCTTGCGGACAGGCACATCGCAAAGGTCGCACGGAGAAAAAGCAAGAACCATCTGAAAGGTCCGCGAAAGAGGACTTCCGAGGACGACAAACGCTTTGAGGAGAGCTTTCGGAAATTGATCGAGTCATGCATATTATGAAACAGGGGCAGCCATACAAAAAATGTGCAGCTCCGCAAGCAAAAAGCTGCACGTTTCGTATTTCTATTAAGCCGATCATCCCTCGTCGGACGAGTAGTAACCCTTTTTCCCGATACCGATAGTAGTCCAGAATTCATCGTCATCAGCCGTCTGCCATATCCCGACTTGTATTTCAAGAAAAGCGTAGGAATCGTCCTCGCTGTCGTCTGTCTCGCCGTTGTTATGTTCGGTCAGTATCGAAACGAGCTCGTCACGCTTCGTGTCGAACGCGGACACGCCGTAGATATACGGTATCAGACTTCCGTCGTGTCCTGCAAGGAACTCGATGAATTCAAGCTCGCCGTTTTCGTCATAATCAAGACCCAGCTCCGTATCGAAATAGTAATGCCGCCAGCTTTCGCCGCCATAATTCTCCCGGATATCCTCCGGTTCGCCGAGCAGTTCTATGACCTGCTGCTTATTCATGCCGAGTTTGATCTCTTTTCCGTCGAATACCATTTTATCCAAAGGGTAAATTTCTGTTTTCATATTTCTTTCTCCTATATCATGATCTGTATACAGCTGTTTTACAGACCTCTGTTTCTTCTCCATATATGCGGAATAAGAAAAAGATAGCCGTCTGCCCCGCACGGTTATCCGTGTTTGAGTGTTTAATATACTTCGCCTGAATCTCCGATCTTAACAACATTGAATCCCGAAACCATGATCCCCATTCCTTCTTCATTCCAAGTGCAATTAAAATATAAACTAATGGATCGTTTTCCATAATGATCTTCGTCAAGAACCGCAATTGCGTATAACGAAACCATATCATTCATTTTATTTATTTCGCTTACCTCAGGGAATTTCCGGTCATCGGGCGCTGCTGCACCCCACGCCTTTCTGCATTTCTGATAGTATTCAAAAATAGGCTTTAATAAGAACTGCTTATATTTCAAGTAGTTGTCTATAAAGAACTCCAGAGTTTCTTTTTCTGCTTCCGGGATTTCTTCATCTTCATTTTCCACGAGTTCAACCTTAATTATTTTCTCAGAACCATCAATATCTTTAACAGTTACTTCTCCATACAAACTTTCATCACGTTCAAATTTACTGTAATCTACTTTCATAATTGATCTCCCGTTGCGAATGGCAATTCTGATCTAAGCGAGTAAGACATATTGCTCTCTCACTTAATCTTATTATATCAAACTGCCCCGAAAAAGTCAATCCGCAAACTTTTACCCGTTGCATTATACCGCCGTTTATGCTATAATTTGGTTACTGACCAAATGACAAGTGAAACTACCGATGAGGCAAAATAATTGATTAAAGGAATTTATTATGTTCGGATTGTTTAAATCTAAGAAAAAAACAGCAGCCCAAACGCATTACGGACGATGTATTGGGTGAATTATATTACTTCAATTACCTGAAATAGTCAATCCGTCCAGCATTTCGGGAATAGACCTTGCAGATTGACTTTATGTACTTCCTGTGCTATAATATAACCATTAAGATTACGCAATATAGAGGCGATAACTATGTCAGACACAGAAATAGAATACAGTATCGACGATGCTCCCATGACCGATGATGAGATAATGGGATATATGAAGCGTATCGGGATAGACAACTCCATAACAGCAGACCTCAAAAGCCTTTCGATGCTGCAAATAGCGCATCTCACTCACATTCCTTATGAAAACTATGACAGTCTTGAACACAGGCTTACTTCGCTCAATCATAAGAATTTGTATCGCAAGCTGATAACCGAACACAGAGGCGGTATCTGTTTTGAGTTGAACGGTCTGTATGCGTGGCTTTTGACAAGCATCGGATTCGATGTGAAAAGTCATCTCAGCAGATACATTATTCCCGAAGGTGAGATACATCAGCGTACTCATAGGGTAATGACTGTCATGATAGACGGAAAAAGATACCTGACCGATGTGGGCGTTAATTCCGAATGTTCAAGAAAACCCCTTTTGCTTGCAGAAGGACTTGTTCAGAGCGACAGCATCTCGGAGTACCGCCTTGAAAAAGACGACTTTTTTGGTTGGGTATTGTGGCAGAAACTCAGAAATAAAGAGTGGCGCAGACTGTACGGTTTTACAGAAGAACCACAGCTTGATATTGATTTCATAATGCCGTGTACCTTTTGTGATGTTCACCCTCTTTCCGGGATAAACAAGTTTGAGAAGGTATCTATATTTACCGATAAAAGTAATATACGCATATGGGACGGACATTATCAGGAGTTTTCTGGTGGCGAGATCGTAAAGGACAAAGAAATCATTGCTAAGAAAAAAACAGAAATACTAAACAACGTATTCTCAATAATGCTATGACAACAAAAAGGACGGTTCAATGTGGAACCGTCCTTCTTTCGTTATGGAGAGTTTTAACTCCAGTGTGGTCATAGTTGATTTTCAACCCATTCTTTCTTCAAAATCGCTTACTGATAGATAATCTCATATTGAAAAACAGATGTACCGCACAGCCGCTTTTTCTTTTATTCAGGACTAAGCTCGGAAAGGATATTATTGGCTTTCTTTATTTGCATGAAAAATGCCGCGTAATTAGCTCTGGCTCCGATTATATAAGGTAAGAATATGATCGGTAAAAAAGCTCGAAACAGTTTTCGTTTAAGCCTTCTTCTCATGTCTTGATAAGTTTCATTCATAACTTGTCTTTAAAGCGCATTCCAGTAAACAAAGAATATAAGCACACAGCCCCATGCGTTGCCGGTTTCCTTCCTTACGATGAGCATTCCGTAGA
>CACZPW010000132.1 GCA_902783115.1 uncultured Ruminococcus sp.
TTACCGACCAACCGTTGCCCTCGGCAAAATCGCATATTGGCACAGTAGGGGCGATACGCAAACCGCCCGTTTTTTTTGCAAAAAAAGAAATGGCGTACAAAACGTACATAACCATTTCTTTTAATAAAGTTGGGGCAAAAATAAATTATTCCGCAGCTTCGGAATAAACCGAAACGGTATGGGCATCATCGTCCCATTCCACCCGCATACCGAACGCCTCCGACACTGCGCGGACAGGCACAAGCGTGCGTCCGTCCACTATAACAGGCGCGGCGTCAAGCTCGGTTTTTGTAACCGTATCGGTAGAAAAATCGTTCACCGCCATTGCATATTTGCCGATCTGGTACAGAGCGCATTTGGAGCCGAGAGTCGCAAAGATCATCTGCGAATCGCCAACCCATTCCACCTCTGCGCCCAGCGCCTCAAAAATCTTTCGCATAGGCACCATTGTCCTGTCGCTTATTATCTGAGGCTGCACATCAAATTCAACCTTCCCGCCGTCAACATATACGGCTATATCACCGTCGGCGTATACCGCCGGCGGCGCCGCCGTTAACAGCATAAGAAAGAAAGTCAGCAATAATTTTTTAACCGCCATAGGTAAAGTTGTCCGAATATGTCTTCTCACCTAAAGCTGCGGTTGCGTCCGTACCCTTTATAAAGCGGGGTATTGTGCTTGTGCAAATAATATCCTCTGCATATACGCTTATTTCAACATAAGGTGCTTTATACTCTTTTTTCATATCTATATCCTCCGTTATCGTTATCTTGATGTGCGGTTCTTATAACCGTTTACCGTACCCGACTTAGCCACGCTTGACCATGCTCTCTGTCCGCTTGTAATAATATACGACTTTGCATAGAATACCGTGTCAAGCTCCGATGCCGGGATCGCCATCAGATCCGCCGTAAAGGTATCGCCGTACGCGGAAATTTCGCCGTTACTGCTTGAATATTCTGCAGCGGTGCTCTGTGTAAATTCGCTGTCAAGGTAATTTGCAGGTACTATCCATGTGCCGTACTCATCAACAGCGCCGTTGTCCTTATATGTCGAGATAAATCTGATATTTCCGTAACCGTTATCGTCAACATACGCGTCAATATCCGAAACCTCAACCTGTGCGGTTACAGCCTCAAGAGTTGAGAAGTGCGAAATGGTAAGCGCGCATGTGCCGTTTGAGTATACAAACGGATGCTCTGCGTCATTTTCCGTATACTTGTCTATAAATACACCTGCGTCTGTTGCATGGACAATGTATAACGGCTCCGCAGATACGGGAATAACTACCTGTATCTGTGCGTCGTCCTTTAACTGATCGTTTGTTATTTCAATTTCTTTTTCATCGTAGCCGTCACAGCTTATTCTTGCATACGGAGTAAGCTGGAATTTCTCGGTATCACTCGGTATGGACTCCGTCTTTGCAAAAAGCTCAACGTTTACCGTTTTATCTACGCCCTGTACATCTTCAATATTATTATCAACGATATAATCGTTTATTATCTTTGTCTTTTCCGTTGCGGGTATAGCATCCTTGATGCCCTCAACCGTCAGATTTGCGACACCCTCTGCAGGCTCCTCAACAATGGTCGCATCAAGCGTACCTACCTGGATATCCTCTGCATTTGCTTCCTGTGATGCTCTCTTTGTGTAGATAACAGGATCGCCTATTTCATGGCATACGCTTCTTGTGCCGTCCTCATACATAACAAGCTGCACAGTTACGGTAGAATTAAGCGGCAGATTGTTATCTATAAGACCGCAGGTAAAGCTCTGAACGATATTTACGATCTCTGTGTACGTAAGGTTGGGACTTATTCTTTCTGTAGCGGCTGCTAATATGCTCATAAGCTCGTATGTACCGTCGGGAACCTCCGAAAGATGGTAAAGATTTGCAAGATCCGATACCTTAAAGCTTACGTTTCCCCATGTGCCGTAGTTGCCGACAAGGATTATTTCATCACCCGTCATAGCGCCGCCCGGCGTGTCGAAGGTGATCTGAAAATCACAGATCCAGTCGCCGTAGGTTTCAAGCTCGCTTTCCTTTAATGCCTGTCCTGCTGCGTCATCCGGGTAATTTGTTCTGAAATTAACGGCTTTGTTCATGGTGTATGCACCGCTGCCGGTTGAGCCGAAGCTTGCATAATCATCAAGCACCACGTTTAAGTCCGTACCCGATAATTCCGTTACTACCGCACTCGGTAAATTTTCGTCCGCAAATGCGATAAGCTGAGCCGATGCCGTAAGCATCATTGCTGCCAGTGTCAGGGCTATGCCCTTAAATAATTTTTTCATAATATATTTCCTCCTATAAAATTATTTACTGTGTTAATTGTTTCCCCGTAAATGTCCGCAAAGCGGCTCCGCATTGCAAGCAATACTTCGGGGGGAAGGTGGGCAATGCCTTCGCATTGCTCGGATGAGGGGTTACTGCCTTCCCGCACTTACGGCGTCGCCAACTCTCCCCATTTTTCTATAACTGCGTCGCTGCTTGCATCGGCGCTTCCCGCATCTACGGCATCGTCACCGAGGGTAAAGTCCAGGATGCTTGCGCAGACTATGTCCTCGCCCGAAAATTCAAGCATATCAATTTCGGGCTTAATATAATAGCTCATTTTTATCAACCTCCTTTGTGGATCACACCGCTATTGCTGCAACTTTACTGCTATAATATTAAGTATTTCATCATATGATTTAAGAATGCCCTTGCCAACCAAAACCTTAAGATACGGCCCGTCAAACGCTATAAACTGCTCATACGTTACATAATCCTTAAAATCGTCATAAGAATACAATCCATATTTTGCAATATCCAACATCATAAGCTGTTCGTCATATTTCATATTATCGCCTATGGTAAAGTAATCAAACCACCCCTCAGGTGCCGGTTCCACTACAGGTGTCAAGGATAATATATCATCGGCTGTAAAGTTGTTCTGAACAGCCGTTTGAATTGAATAGCTACCGGTATATTCAGTTGTTACATCATATCCCGTTAATGTCACCTCGTTGCGATTTCCTCTATCGTACTCGATAAACTTATGTCCGATATACTCATCAATATTATTCACATTGATATATACAAAATTGTTTTCAGCCACATCAAAAAATCCGTGGGCTTCTATCATCTTAAGACTTGTTCCGTCATCAAAATGCATATTGATTACATCCCAGTTATCATTACCGTGGAAGAAAATCATCGAAGGTTTATTTGATGTATACTTGCCCTCAAAGAAATCCCATACAAGCAAATCATCATCATATGTAATATCTTCAATAGGCTTCTTTGTACCGTCAGCAAGATTTATAAGCGTACCTGTCGCAAAACAACTTCCTGCATCGTAAGTTGTTGCATTGTAGTGATACTTTATATAATAATAGTATGTTGTCCCATCATTAGATGTATAATGAAATTTTACAAGCTTGTCATTAGCATTAACAGTTCTTTCTATTTCATTACTTGTAAAACAAAGACCTTCTCCGGATTGAAATTTATACTTTTCATAGGTAGCACCAGTACTGGCACCATACGGGTCTCTTGTACTTGCAGGACCATATACCGTACTACTTCCAGGTCCGGTTGTGCCATTAATATTATGTGGCCATTTTTGTGAGTTTGCATTATATGTATATTGAGCAACTCCTGTATCCTGATTATAATCTGTAATATTTATTACCTTGAATGCCGGTGCAAAATAGTAAATCTTCCCCGACGAATAAGTTTTGTTAGTTGACGATCTACCATCCAAGGTTACAATCGGATAATATATGGTCTTTCCACTAACAGTTGTTGAACCAATATTACTGTCGGTGGCAGATACATCAGGCATTACATATGTAGAATTACCAACTATCGTCTTTTTGGCATTAACTGATTCGCCCCCGATATTATAAGTAAACTCGGCATAGTATGTAACATCTTCAGGCTCAACAGCATTAACATGGATATTTACTGTCTTGGTATATGTCCGTGGATACGTTTCTCCGTCCTTGTCATAATTATATTGATCAGTGTATGTATAAGTTACAGCATAATTACCAGAATCAGCAAAGGATATTTTTTTATCTGTGTAGTCTATACCATTCATTGACACAGTATACGATAATGGCTTCCCATTTTTATTTACGCTTAGAATCATCGAATCCCATTCAAACACTCTGTTCGGAGTCGCTTTGTCAAATGAAATATTGACAGTCTTTGCCGTACTATCGTAATAACAGTAATTGTTATCACCGTCAGTTTTTGCTCTATAGTTCTTAGTTGTATAATCAAATTCTGCCACCGGAATTGTAGAGTACTGGCTTGGGCTAAATGTCAAATCTCCAAGTACTTCATCATTTGCCATTGATGATTTTGCTGTGTAACACATACCAGGACTGTTTTTGATGATACCATATGCGTTACCGGTTTCATCATTTATTATATTATTAACATCTTGCTCTGTAAATGTCAGCGATGAATTTGCAAAAAGAATGCCCATATTCACATATTTGTTACCATTGCTTGTATAGTAATACTCCGCATTATTATACACTGAGTTCAAGAAATTTCTGTAATCACTTGGTACGTCACTTTGCTTAACCCAGTTATGCTGCTCAAATGTACCCTTTATATTGATTTTCGCAGACAAATCTTCAACATGGATACCTATTCCTTTTAAGCCTCTTGTAGAATTTGTTGTTTTACAATTTTCAAGAGTAACGTCTGCACCGCCTGAAACAGACATGTTTCCAACGGCACCGCCATCAATAAGTACATTGTTAAAATATATCTCTCCTGACTGTGTTATACAGGCGTAGCGTCCACCCGAAATATATGAATTATAAATCTCCACCTTTGAATTTGATGAGTTCGGTTCTATCCTGACTGACGGAGCATATCCCTGATTTGATGTTCCATAAGCGACACTTGCCGTCGGCTCATATCCGATAAACTGAACATTATCCACTACTCCGCTCGAAATAGTCACATATCCGGCCGTGCCTTTTGTACTTTCGCCCGTTCTTGTATCTCTAACCGCAAAGCCGTTACCGTACAGTGTGTGTCCTGAGCTTACCGACAAGCTGCCGCGTACATCATTTAATAACACAACATTTTTATTAGTCGCGCTCATTGCACTTGTGGCGTTGGTTGCTTCCACAACTTCAAGAAGGAGTGTGCAATACTGTGTATCGTCGCTATCTTTGATCGCTACCTCAACAACGCCTGTGCCGCTAAACTGAATCGTGCCGTTACCCCAGGTTGAATTTGATGTATAATTACCGCCTGCATTGCCCGCCTTATTTATAACCTTTACCTCAACAGCCGCCGGCTGTGCGTCACTTGTTACCTCAAAGAGCGAGCTTAACTTAACCGTACTGTTTGCGGCATTTCCGACACGGTAGAGGTATTTATCGGTATTTTTAAATTTCTTTTCAAATGTAACCAGTGACTTATCCACATCAGCGGCAACCTCGTCTGGCGTATTTGTATGTGTATCATCTGTGCTGTGATAATACGTAGGCTTATGCTGTTCATCTTCCGTAAGAGTAGTATTGACCTTTGTATTTTCACTGTTATCTACATTTTCACTTGCCAAAGGAGCCTGTACCCACTTTTGCTTATTTTCATTATCCCTATATACGATATAGGATTTTGCGTAGAATTCCAGGTTTAACAAATTTGTGGGGATATTTCTTATATCCGCCTTGAATTCATCACCGTTTTTCATATCTGTAGCGTCGGATTTTTCAAGGGTTACAACGTTATCGCTATCCCAGCCCGCAAATATGGTTTTCGGCACTATCCACGTACCTAATTTTTCAACGGTTTTTTCTTCATCATCAAAATTAACTTTCGTTATAAAACGAAGGTGTCCCAAACCGTTACCGTCCACATAACTGTCACGGGCAGTTACCTCCAGCGAATCCGCAAACGCCGCCGTTTGCAGTATGCATATATTAAGAAGAATTGCTGCAGTAAGAGCTATGTTTTTCAAAAATTTCATAGTCTGATACCACTCCTTTTTTTACTGATTTTTGCAAGATTATACATGTTCATTTTAACATTTATGTACAAAACAGTCTATTTGCACATTATACAAAAATAAAAAAAATTTTTATGTATTTTGCACGAATCTCCAATATGTGTCGGAAATTGAGAGGTTTGAATATGCTAAATGCTAAATAAAAAATGCTATACGCTAAATTGGTTGTAGGGACAATGGGGGGGCGTCGTTCCCTACGGCGTCAATGGGAAACCTCCGGGCGGACAGTCGAGGACGCCTGCCCCTACAAACATCGCCGCCTGCGGTTGTTGTGCCGTATACTACGGACAGTCGAGGACGCCTGTCCCTGCAAACATCGCCGCCTGCGGTTATTGTGCCGTATACAACGGACAGTCGGGGACGCCTGTCCCTACAAAACCGCAAAATTACGGAAAATGCAAAACAATGTGGGGTTGGGCGTTTACCGACCAACCGTTACCCACGGCAAAATCGCATATTGGCACAGTAGGGGCGATACGCAAACCGCCCGTTTTTTTTGCAAAAA
>CACZPW010000133.1 GCA_902783115.1 uncultured Ruminococcus sp.
CCCATGTGCGGAGGTTGTCAAGTACCTGAAGAAAAAGTTAGGTTCTGATATGCTCCACGCTGATGTAAGGGATAGCGAACAGTACAGATATTTTGTAAGCGACGATCCCAAGGGCTTTGCGCAGAACGGCTCAATCTTCCTTGAAAAGGAAATTGACGGACAGGTGGAAAAGATTGACATTGAAAAATACTGATAATTCATATATAATAACTGTGGAGAATAAGCAGACGATTGACGGGGTATCGGATACGATAGCCCAAACCTCAAACGGAAGCTATACCGTAAGAGGGAATAAGCACTATATTCTCTATAAGGACGAAAATGCCGTGACTGCCGTTATCTACGACGGTAAGGTCCTTAATATTAAAAGAAACGGCGATATTAAATCCAATATGCGTTTTAGCGCGGGCGAAAGAAATTCGTCGCTGTATATCATGCCCTACGGAAAAACGGTCATTTATACGGACACATCCGAGCTAAAAGCCGAGCTTGACGATTTGGGCGGATATATAAAAATCAAATATACTCTTGATTTTAACGATGATAAATACTATAACGATATGTGCATAAGGGTGGTGCGGGAAAATTACTATGAATAAAATAAAAAAACTTATTGCTGTTTTAATATGTATAGCCGAGATCATACCCGCCGGTGCGGTGTTTGCGGCGGCGGGCGACGATTTTGTGCCGAGCAAGGAATACAGGTCGTTTGACAATCTTGCTGGTTATATACAGGATATGTATATAGACGATTCGCTTGATAAGGACGAGCTTATGAAAAAGGCGCTGTCCGATTACCTTGCAGGGCATGACGAGCTTTTGGTACAGCTCTTAAAGGCTATGTTTTCGGGGCTTGACGATTACTGTGAGTTTTATACCGCAGACGAGTATGAGGAATTCCAAAACTCCGTTGAGCTTACCTTTTACGGTATCGGAATAACGATGATACAGGACGGGGAATATATAGCCATAGAAAGTCTTGTCGAGGAAAACGGACAAGCCGCAAAATCCGGCTTTAAGCCCGGTGATAAAATCGTCAAGGTAAACGGTACGGACGTTGTCGGCTGGCAGATGAGCGACGTAAGAAGCAGGATAATAGGCGAGCTTAACACAACGGTAAATATAACGGTTTTGCGTGACGGTCAGTATATAGACCTTGTCGGCGTAAGAACACAGGTAAGGCAAAGCACCGTTAAGATGTCGGAGCTTGAGGGCAATATAGCGTATATTAAGATCGTATCGTTCGGATCGACTACCGTCGATGAATATAAGTCTGTGCTCCAGGAGCTTAACGAAAGGGGTATAAAGAAGATAATCCTTGATTTAAGGGATAATCTGGGCGGCTCACTTGACGCGGCGGTCGGCGTGGCGGAAACTATCGTACCGAAGGGTAAGATAATCGATGTAAAGTACCGTGATTCAAAGTATAACGTAACCTATAATTCAACCAAGGAAAAGACCGATAAGACATATATCGTGCTTGTAAACGGCGGTACGGCAAGCTCATCGGAGATACTTGCAAGCGCCATACAGGATTCGGGCGCGGGCAAGCTTTTGGGTACAAAGACATACGGAAAGGCTGTTATTCAGGGTACATATCCGCTCACAAACGGCTCATATTTTAAAATCACAATAGGTCAGTACATAACCAGAAACGGGCATGAAATAAACGGAGTCGGGTTAGAGCCTGACCATGAGATAATAAACCAGAAAAACCAAATAAATTCCACAACCTATACTCAGTTTGATTTTAAAACGCCGTATGCGTTGGGTAATAACGGAAGCGGAGTGCTTGCGGCAAAGGAAAGGCTGCGTATGCTCGGGTATTTCAGCGGCACGACGACAAACGAGGTCTTCTATAACGATCTAAAGGACGCAGTAAAGATATATCAGCGTGACGAAGGGCTTGTGCCGAGCGGAATAATTGATATTCCCACGCAGGTACATCTTGAAAACGACTTTGAAAGTATCGAGATAGTAACCGATAATCAGCTCCGTGAAGCGTATGTGATGCTTGGCGGTAAGGAAGAAAACTTAAACAATAGGTAAATGAAAACAAGGCTTTGGCAAAACGGTCTTAAACCCTTTTGCCGGAGCCTCTTTTGCTGTAAAGCGTTAAGTATAAAAATATTAGTAAATATGTTGAAAAAACGGAAGAAAAATGTTATAATGTAGCCATCAAAAAAGAGGAGAAAACATTATGAAACAGTTTATGGACAAGGATTTTATGCTGCAAAACGAAACGGCAAAAAAGCTGTACCACAGCTATGCGGCGGATATGCCGATTTTTGACTATCATTGCCATTTGAGCCCGCAGGAAATGTATGAGGATAAGCCGTTTGAGAGCATCACCCAAATATTTCTTGACGGTGACCATTACAAATGGCGGTATATGCGGTCAATGGGCGTTGAAGAAAAATACATATCGGGGCACAGAACCGGAAACAAAATGTCCGATTTTGAAAGATTTGAAGCTTTCTGCAAAAGTCTTGAATATGCAATAGGGAATCCGTTATATCACTGGACGCATCTGGAGCTTCAAAGGTATTTTAACATAGATACCGTTTGCAGGGCAGATACGGCGCGTGAGATTTTTGATCGGGCAAACGCCGTTATAAAGGAAAAAAATATGTGCCCGTCATACCTTATAAACTGCTCGAATGTTGCGGTTATCGGCACAACGGACGATCCCACAGACACTCTTATATGGCACAAAAAAATTGACGAAAAGGGACATATAAAAGCAAAGGTGATACCGTCGTTCAGACCTGACTTTATGCTCAATATCGAAAAAGATACCTTTGCTCCGTATATTGAAAAGCTTGGCAAGGTATCGGGAACGGAAATAAATTCATATACAGACCTTTTAAAGGCGGCGTATTCAAGAATTGAATATTTTGACAGCGTAGGTGCAAGAATTTCCGATCACGCTCTTGACGGCGTTCCCTATTTTGAGGGGATAGACGCAGATGCGGTATTTAAAAAAGCGATGTCGGGCGAAAAAATGACGGATAACGAAATAAAGGCGTATAAATCGCAGATGCTTATCGACCTTGCAAAGAAATATAAAGAGCTTGATTGGGCAATGCAGCTTCACATAGGCGCATTGAGGAACAATAACGATAAGATGTTTGACCTTCTCGGTGCCGATACGGGTTTTGATTCGATTGCCGATTATTCCATAGCGGCTGATTTGTCAAAGCTTTTAAATGCGATGGAGAAAAATGACGAGCTTCCAAAAACTATTTTATATACGCTAAATCCCAAGGATAATTATGTAACAGGTACGATGCTCGGTAATTTCCAGGCTGCCGGCAAGGGCGGCAAGATACAGTTTGGCTCAGGCTGGTGGTTTTTGGATCAGCGTGACGGTATGACAGACCAAATGCGGACGCTTGCAAACCTTGGCGCACTCAGCAAATTTGTCGGTATGCTTACCGATTCAAGAAGCTTTTTATCATATACCCGCCACGAATATTTCAGGCGCATAATGTGTAATCTTCTTGGAACATGGGTAGAGAACGGCGAATTTCCCGCAAATTATGATACTCTTGAAAGAATTGTAAAGGATATATGCTTTAATAATGCAAAGGAATATTTCGGCGTTGAGTAAGCAAATTTAAAATTATAAACAAAGAGAGGGAGTTTAAAATTATGGAGCTGTTAAAGAGAACCAAAAGCCAAAAACCGCATACGGAGCGTATATTGCAGTTTGGCGAGGGTAATTTTTTGAGAGGGTTTGTTGACTGGATGGTCGACAGACTGAATAAGGAAAGCGGCGGCGATTACGGCGTTGTGCTTGTAACGCCATTATCAAGCCCG
>CACZPW010000134.1 GCA_902783115.1 uncultured Ruminococcus sp.
AAGGATCAATTCAAATGAAAGACAAGCTTGAACAAATAAGGGCGGCAGCCCTTGGCGTGCTTGAAAAAGCAACCGATATGGACGCCTTGGAGGAAGCAAGAATAAAATTCCTCGGCAAAAAGGGCGAAATGACTGCCGCTATGAAGGAAATGCGTAATCTTGCGGCGGAGGACAGACCGAAAATCGGCGCTCTTGCAAACGAGGTACGCAGCAGTATTGAAAAGCATATAGAGGAAAGAAAGGCGGAGCTTACGGCAAAAATGCAGAACGCAAGGCTCAAGGCCGAGGTCGTGGACGTCACGATGCCGGGCAACGCTCCCAAATTGGGTAAGCTTCACCCGCTTACAAAGGTCATGAATACCTTAAAGGAAACCTTTATCGGCATGGGCTTTGAGATCGCGGAGGGGCCTGAGGTAGAAAAGGATTATTACAACTTTGAGGCGCTCAATATCCCAAAAAACCATCCCGCCCGTGATACTCAGGACACATTCTATATTGACGAGAACACGGTTTTGAGGACTCAGACCTCGCCGATACAGGTGCGTGTTATGGAAAAGCAGAAGCCGCCGATAAGAGTTATCGCGCCGGGCAGAGTTTACCGCTCCGATACGGTCGATGCGACTCATTCGCCGGTATTCCACCAGATCGAGGGACTTGTCGTTGACAAGGGCGTTACAATGGCTGATTTGAAGGGTACGCTGGAGGTATTTTTGAAGGAGCTTTACGGCGAGAAAACAAGGGTACGCTTCCGCCCGCATCATTTCCCGTTTACCGAGCCGTCTGCGGAGGCTGACGTTTCGTGCTTTGCCTGCGGCGGCAAGGGCTGTCCCGTATGTAAGGGCGAAGGCTGGATCGAGGTTTTAGGCTGCGGTATGGTACACCCCAGGGTACTTGCAAACTGCGGCATAGACCCCGAGGTCTATTCGGGCTTTGCCTTCGGTATCGGACTTGAGAGAATTGCTATGGGCAAGTATGATATTAACGACCTTAGATTGTTCTTTGAGAATGATCTGAGATTTTTGGACCAGTTCTAAATATGAAATAGTTTGGCTGATTGGATTTAGATGCACAACGGGCAAAACCCGGTAGGGGCGGATATTATCCGCCCGAAAATTTTAAATGCGACATTAGCCAAAAAAGGAGGAGAAGTAAGAAATGAATTTACCTATGTCATGGCTCAATGACTATATGGATATAGATGTTGACGCAAAAACCTACGCCGACGCGCTTACCATGAGCGGCTCAAAGGTTGAGGGCTACAAAACAGCGGGCGATGAAATATCAAACGTTGTGACGGGCAGGGTGCTTACCTGCACCGATCACCCCGACAGCGACCATTTACACATAACTACCGTCGATGCGGGAACTGGCGAGATTTTGCAGATAGTCTGCGGCGCGCCGAACGTAAAAGAGGGGATAATCGTTCCCGTTGCGCTTGCGGGTGCGGTGCTGCCCGGTGATTTTAAAATAAAAAAGGGTAAGATCAGGGGCGTTGAATCAAACGGAATGCTTTGCTCGCATGACGAGCTTGGTATAAGCGAGGATATATTGGGTTATACTCCCGAATACGGTATTCTGATACTGCCCGACTCAACGCCCGTAGGCAAGGACATAAAAGATGTGTTCGGTCTGAATGAAACGGTCGTTGAGTTTGAGATAACCTCAAACCGTCCCGACTGCTTTTCGATAATAGGTCTTGCAAGGGAAACTGCGGTTACGTTTGACAAGGAGTTTTCTGTCCCCACGCCGAAGTTTACGGAAAATAAAGAGGATATAAACGATACGTTAAGCGTTGAGGTAAAGGATAAAACCAAATGCCAAAGATATACGGCAAGAATGGTAAAGAACGTAAAAATAGCGCCGTCGCCGGCATGGATGCAGGAAAGGCTGCGCGCGTGCGGAGTAAGACCGATAAACAATATAGTTGACATTACAAACTATGTGCTTTTGGAATACGGTCAGCCGATGCACGCTTTTGACTTAAGGGATTTAGAGGATAACAGGATAGTTGTACGCTGCGCCGATGACGGCGAGATCATAAAAACTCTTGACGAGCAGGACAGAAAGCTTACCGGCGACGATCTGGTCATCAGTGACGGAAAAAGAGCCGTTGCCGTTGCGGGAGTAATGGGCGGATTCAACAGCGAGGTAAAGGACGATACCCAAACCGTCGTATTTGAGAGCGCGACCTTTGACGGTGCGTCGGTAAGACTTACCGCGCAGAGAATAGGCTTAAGAACGGAATCCTCGTCAAGATTTGAAAAGGGACTTGACTATAACAATACCGTACCCGCAATAAACCGTGCCTGTGAGCTTGTGGAACAGCTTAGCTGCGGCGAGAATGTGGGCGGAATGATAGATATTATGGGTAATGTCCATGATATGAAAACACTTGCATTCAGACCTGAGAAGATAAACGCCTTTTTGGGGACAGATGTACCGACCGAAACCATGGTTAAGTATTTCAAGGCTTTGGGTATTAAGGTTGATATGGAGAATATGACGCTTACCCCGCCCTCCTACAGACCTGATTTGGTAGGCGAGGCTGATATTGCGGAGGAGGTTGCAAGATTTTACGGCTATGACAAGATACCCGTAACGCTTTTGTCGGGCGAGGCTACCTGCGGCAGAAAAACAGACCGCCAGAAGGCTGAGGACAGGATAAGCGAGCTGCTTACGGCGCAGGGCTTGTATGAGATATACACCTACACCTTCACAAGTCCGTCGGTATTTGACAAGCTCAATATTCCAAAGGACAGCGAATTGAGAAACACAGTCAGGATAACAAATCCTCTGGGCGAGGATACGTCCGTTATGCGTACAACGACTGTTGCGTCGATGCTTGATATACTGTCCCGTAACTACAATCAGAGAAATCCGTTTGCAAAGCTTTTCGAGCTTGGCAAGGTGTTTGTGCCGACAAGCGACGGCGAGCTTCCGAACGAGCCGAAAAAAATAACCGTCGGAATGTACGGCGGAGGTGTGAGCTTTTTTGACATAAAGGGCAATATCGAGGCGATGCTTTGCGGACTTAATGTTAAAAAGGTGCGCTATGAGGCGGATAGCGAAAACCCGATATTCCACCCGGGACGTACCGCAAAAATTTCTGCGGGCGGCAAAGTTTTGGGCGTTGTCGGACAGATACACCCCGATGTGGCAAAGAAGTTCGGAATAGATGCGGAGGTATATGTTGCGGAGCTTGATTTTGAAAATGTGTTCCTTAACATAAAGACTGAGGTTTCGTTTAAGGAATTACCGAAATATCCTGCCGTGACGCGTGATATTGCGATGCTTGTCGATAAGTCGACTCCGGTTTATGAGCTTGAAAGCGTCATTTTAAAGGCAGGCGGAAGCTTGCTTGAAAAGCTTACGCTGTTTGACGTGTACGAAGGCAAGCAGGTCGAGAAGGGCAAAAAGAGCGTTGCGTATTCGGCGTCGTTCAGAGCCGCAGACCGTTCGCTTACGGGCGAAGAGGTGCAGGCTGTGTTTGATAAGATAGTGAAAAAGCTTGAGGATAAGACGGGCGCACAGTTAAGATAAAAACAATGACGGAGGGTACTGCGTTTTTATGCGGCACCCTCCGCTTTTCATACCGTATCATATAAACACCGGATTTCCCAAAGACCTGATCAGCTCATTTGCGCGCCGCAGCGGTTTATATCTGTACTCTTCTGTCCAA
>CACZPW010000135.1 GCA_902783115.1 uncultured Ruminococcus sp.
AGTTATCCTTGGCATTATAATTTATAAATACATTCTTAAATTTCTTGCTCCCGCAGGCTGAGCCGAAAGCCATCCAAGCCTGCCCTATCCTGCTGATAAAATACGGTTATTTCTTTGTTGTGTTCGTATTTCCGTAGGTATTGCCGTAGCCCACCTGTCCGTAGGTATTGCCGTAGCTGCGCTTTCCGTATCTCTTTCCGTAGCCGTAACGTCTTCCGTATCTTCCGTAGCCGTATCTTGCATAGCCGTAGCTTAAGTAACGGCTGTAGCCTCTGTAGTATAAGTATGAATACTTGTTTGCATTTATCGGCACCTGATTGATGATAGTACCCAGGATCTTTGCGCCCGATACCTCAAGCTGCTTTTTCGTTTCGGTAAGATCGCGGCGTCTTGTGTTTCCGTAGTTTACCACTATCATCGTACCGTCACACTTAGGAGCGATAACGGCTGTATCTATAACCGGCAAAAGCGGCGGAGTATCTATAAGCACAACGTCGTACTTCTTTCTCGCCTCTTCTATGAGTGCGTCAAATCTTTCACTGTCCAACAAAGCTATGGGCTTAGGTACAGAACGTCCCGCAAATACGATATGCATATTGGGTACGTTGGTATCGTATATCACGTCTTCGATTTCGGACTGTCCGCTCAGATAATGCGAAAGACCTATGATCTCGTCAACACCCTGAACGTTATAGTCACGGATAAGCCTTGTTTTTCTCATATCCGTATCTATAAGCAAGACCTTCATGCCGTCCTCTGCATACTTTCTTGACAGGTTCATAGTTACAAATGATTTACCCTCGTTCTCCGAACAGCTTGTTATGGCAACGACCTTGATGTTTTTACCCGAAAATTTAACGTTTACCGAAAGGCTGTTAAACTGCTCGTTTCTTGTATATTCAAGCTTTGTTAAAGATTTAAATTCAATTTTTTTCATGCTCTTATCCCTCACCTTTCAGTTACTGCCGACCGGTCTTCCCATACGGTGCGTATGCGTAATAGCTGCCTCTTGATTTACCGACGCGCTTACCCTTTGCATCGGGAGAATCGCTTATTGTGGCAAAGGTGGCAAGGTCTGCATATCTTTCGATATCGTCCTCAGTCTTTAATGTGTCATCAAGGATATAAAGAAGTATCGCAAGTCCTATCGCAAAAGCCGCACCCAGAACAACGCCTATCATAGCGTTTTTGGAGTTGCTCGGCGCTACCTTTCTCGGATCGACGATCGCTCTTTGGAAAACCTTGGGCTGCGCCGTTTCCATAATATCCGAAAGGTTCTTTGCCGAAACCTCCGCAAGAGTATTTGCAACATCCGCCGCAAGCTCGGGACTGTCACACTGTGCAACGACGTTAAGGATTCGCGTATCCTGCGGGTTGTCTATGGAAATATGTCCGCTCAGTGTTGAGGCGGTATACTCATTTTCAAGCGACAGCTCCGCAATAACCTCTTCAAGCATGGGTCTTGACATCATCATTTCAACATAGTCAGACGCCAGCCTTGTACCAAGCTCAAGCTCAGAGAGCTGAAGCAATGAGTTATCCGAGGTGGATATAACGTACATTCTTGCCGTTGAACGGTACTGCGGCTTTATACAAAGCTTTGAGTATGTTCCGAAAATAACGCCGCCTATGATAGCCATAACGATTATCGCCACCATATTCGACCTTAAAATATACATTACGTCCTGTAGCGTAATAAGTACGTCCTCGTCCTGCGCCGCACTGCGTACATTCAATTCCTTTTCCTGTGCCATTTAGTTGTCTCCTTCTTTATCCTAAAATAGTTTTACTGTTATGATATACAGCTTCCATAAAATCACGCATACTGCGTTTTTTAAGTGCCTTAGCGTCAAACTCCGGTCTGCGGTCATCAATTCCGTGCGAGTCGCTGCCGAGAACAAATCTGCCCCCGTACTTTTCAAACTCGCCCACAAAATGCCGCCTGAGCACCATATTTTTGAGCGCCTCTACGTTAAGCTGATATATAAATGCTTTGTAGTCTGTAAGCTTTTTAAAATCCGACTTTGAAAAGCCCATATACGGCCGCTCAATATGCGCGAATATTATCTTATAGCCCTTAAGCATTATTTTTTCAAGCTCGTCCAAAATCCAATCCCCGTAGGTGTTCGGCATTTCGGCAAGTATGTAATTATCCGCAAAGGCAAACTGCGATAAATCAAACTTTGAAACCCTCGGCATTATCTTTACCTCCGCCCCGACAAGATACGGGGGCATGGTTTTTGCATCGTAGCCCGCCTTAAGCTTTTTAAGTGCATCCTTTCTTTTTTCGCAAAACTCGTCAAAATCCATCGACTCGGGCCAGAAATGCGGGGTAAAAACCACTTTTTCCACGCCCTGATCATGTAACATTTTAAGCATTTGATACGATGTTTCAACAGTTTGCGCACCGTCGTCTACCCCCGGAAGGATATGCGAATGAAAATCAAGATAATTCATCTGTTACCTTCTTCACTTTTTTACGTTTGCGGCGTCTGTTTTCCCTGAGCTTCACGGCATAGCCCAGATCGTCCTCAAACATAAACAAATAGCTTCTGCCGTAATCAAGCAACGCCGATCTCTTTTTACACGGTATCTCACCCAAAAGACGGTGTGAATCCGTCTTCAGCTCAACCCGCTGATTGGAGCTGAAATGATAATCCGGGTTTACCTTGACGATCTTTTTGATATTTTTTGTCGTTTTGAAGAGTACCTGTGATTTTTTTGTAATGTTTATTTTTGGAAGAATGGTTATTCTTCCGATTTTCTCAAAGGTGGGTATCAGCGGGATCGCCGACCACTTATTCAAAGCGTAAAAGCCTTTTAATCCGCTTTTTCTCAGAGTTTTCATTTTCCAGAACGGAGTTTCCGACGTATACATCCCGTCATGCTCGCTGATGACTATATACCTGAGCTTTGTCCTGTTTCTGAACCTCGGTTTGATCGTATAAAGCAATATAATCAAAAGCAAAAATGCAACAATCGCTTTAACAACTCTTAAACTTATAACTACTATCATGACAAAAATCCCATCTGCTGCTTTTTTTCTTATACGCCGTTTTGGCGATACCGACCACAGCATACATTATAATTATAGCACAGTCCGTTTATTTTTTCCACTGTATTGCCGATAAATATAATACAATTTTAAAAGTGGTTTATTGTGCATAATGCACAATAAACCGACATTTTAATACTCTATTCCCGCTCTTGCCTGTACGCCGTTGCCGTAAGGGTGTTTTACGCTGTCTATGCGGCTTACATAATCGCAAAGGTCAATGAATTTTTCGTCTGCACCTCTGCCCGTCAGAACAAGCTCCTTATCATGAGGAAAAGCCTTTACAAATTCATACGCCTCACCGTAATTAAGATAGCCGTACTTTACCGCGACAAAAAATTCGTCAAGCACCAAAACGTCACAGCTTTCCGTTAATTTTGATATTTCCGAAAGCTTTTCGCTAAAATAAGGCTTTAATTTCTCAATTTCCGCACCGGTATACGTCCATACCTTTCCGATATTATCCATACCCTTTAAAACGGTCACGTTGTCAAGCTCCTTCAAGGGCTTTATTTCGCTTGACGTATTGTCCTTTAAAAACTGATAGAACAAAACCCTTTTGCCTGCTCCCGCCGCCCGTACCGTCATTCCTACGGCGGCTGTTGTTTTGCCCTTTCCGTCACCTGTGTAAATGTGTTTCATTTTTATCTCCTTTCCTTTCCGAGGCTCAGAACAATATGAATAATTCAAAATGCATGAGCATTTTGTACCTTACTTATTCCCTATTCCTTATTACCTCTTACCTGTCTGAATTTATTCAGACTTCACCTATCCCTTCCGTATTTTGTTTGTATCCTGCTCATTTCCTCAAGCACCGGCTTTGACATAAGCCAAAGGAATATAAATGTGCCCGCACCGTGTATCATATCAAACGGTACGCCCAGAGCATATACCGACAGCAAAAGCGTCTTTGTAATGACCTCGTTATACATAAACACCGTCGATAGATTCATAACTGCGCCGTATATCAAAAATACCGCCAGTCCTCCGATAATAGAAACGGTGCTTTTTTTGCACCTTATACCGCCCATACCGAATATAAGCCCCGAAAAAAGACCTATCATACCCATGGCAAACATCTGCCAAGGCGTCCAGGGTCCGTGTCCGAAAAAGAAATTTGAAACGAACACGCTCATTGCTCCCACTATAAAGCCCGACTGCGGGCCGAGGGCTATGCCCGATATTATAATTACCGCCGCCATAGGCTTTATTTGGGGCAGGAAGTAAAACAGCACTCTCGATATGCCCGCGACCGCTATCATACACGAAACGACCGTGATCTCCCTTGCGCCCATACGCCGCTTTAAAAATCCGCCGAAAAACGGCAGTGTGCCCTCAAGCATTACAAGCGCCGATATCAACCAGTATTTTCTGTCGCCAAGCACTCTGTTCCCGAAAATAACGGTAAAAAGCATAAGGAGCGCCGACAGCGCAAAATACGGCAAAAACCGTTTTATTTCCGCCCTGTTTTTAAAGCTTGCGTCTATATCCGTATCAAAAAGCTCCTTTACGGCGCTTTTTCTCTCCGGCGCCCCCGCCGGGCGGATATGTATATCCCTGTCCCTTTTTTGCGGTCTGCCGCCCAGAGCCATTATCACCTCGTCAACCGTTATCGCACCGGGTATTATGTCCCTTGCTATCCTTGCGGCATCGGTCGTATAAAATTTACCGGCGCCGAAAAATGCGTGCGTCTTATCAATGCTTACTATGTCTCCGTCAAACAGCATCGCGCATCTGTCGGATAACTCTGCGCAAAATTCAATATCGTGGCTGACTATCACCACAGTCCTGCCCTCACTTTGAATGGCTTTTACTATCGCCTTTAAGTCCTCTTTAAATTCCGCGTCAAAGCCTTTTGTCGGCTCGTCAAGAAGTATTATACCGCCGTTTTTTAAAAGCACCTTGGCTATGGCAAGCCTCTGCGCCTCGCCGCCCGATATATCGTAAGGGTGAATATCCAAGATACCGCCCAGCCCGCAAAGCGATACGATATGATCGATATCTGCGGAAACGCTTTTTAACTCGTCATAAACCGTTTTTTTCGAAAATAGGCTTTTTACCTCCTGCATAAGATACGACACGTCGCCCGAAACAAAGCGCTTGCCCCTGTAGGGCTTTTTTATCCCCGATATTACGCCCAAAAGCGTGGTTTTGCCCGCACCGTTTCCGCCCAATATCGAAAGTATCTCACCCTTCTTTATGTCAAGACTCAGATTTTTAAGTATATCATCGTCATTTTTGCCGTATTTAAAATACACGTTTTTAAGGCTTATAATATCCTCACCGTTTATTTCCGTATCGGAAATTTTAGCGGCGGATATATCAAGTTCCTGCTTCAAAAGCCAAGCTCTGCCCCCGTTTACGGTTATGGGACATTCCGTGCTGCCGTCCGCTCCCGCCCATATACGCACAGCGTCCGGGAAGCCCGAAAAAAGCCCACTGTTATTATCTCTTAAATATTTTGCACAATCCGTGACCGTACCGATAAACTCTATCCCTCCGTTTTCCGTAAGGCATATCCTGTCACACCTGTCGGCAAGCTTTGAAAGCCTGTGCTCGGCTATGATAACGGTTATGCCAAGCTCCTTATTTATCCTGTATATCAGATCCATAAGCCTGTCCGCAAATATCGGATCAAGCTGTGCGGAGGGCTCGTCAAAAAGTATTATATCCGGCTCCGTACACATAACGGAGGCAAGATTTAAAATCTGCAGCTCTCCTCCGGATAATTCGTCCGTACTTTTATAAAACCAATCCTCTATCCCGAAAAATTGCGCCGTTTCGGCAACCTTTATCCGCATCATGCTCTGATTTACGCCAAGACTTTCAAGCCCGAACGCAAGCTCATGGTATACCCTGTCCGTAACCACCTGGCTTTTTGCGTCCTGCATGATCATCGCGATTCTTTTTGCCTCATCATAGCGTGAAAGGTCATTTATATCCTTGCCGAAAACTTTTATACCGCCCGATATTTTACCGTTTGGGCGTATCGTAGGCTTTAAGCTTCTTAAAAGCGTTGATTTTCCCGAGCCCGAACGACCGTAAAGCAGTAAAAGCTCGCCCCGGTTTACGGATATGTTGATATTTTTCAGGCTGAATTTACCCGGATATTCAAAGCCGTAATTTAAAAATTCTACCGCCTTCTCCATTCCATATCCTCCCAGACATCATAAATTACGGGCATAAAGCACAAAAGCGCATACAATAAATACGCAATTGACGCCGTCATGCCCCCATGTGCGTCAATACACGGAAAATATACAAAGCTTATCAGACCTTTCAGCTTAAAGGCAAGCAAAAGACACGATAAAAAAACAATAAGTCCCAGCAAAACCCCGTCACGGTATGTAAAATAAAATACCGAAAAGGACGTTCTTTTTACCGTCCCGCAGCCCCTTGCATACATACTGTCCGCCGTATCGACGGCGCCCTCTAAGGTCTTGTTTATAAGCGCGATCAAAATCGACGCCGCATTTTTCATTCTCGGCACGATCCCCTTCTCATATCCCGACATTGCCGCCTTTGCCTCGACCATCCTTCGCCCGTCACTTAAAAGCCGTGAGAAAAATCTTTGGGATATCGTAAAAAGCATTGCCGATTGCGGCATAATCCTTCCGAACACATACGCCGTTTTATCACTTGTAAAAACTCTGTTGAACGACGAAAACCACAGCATAACGGCAATAAGCATCACGCCCTCGGCTATGCCGAAGAGCACCGATTCCAACGTAAGCGGATTCCCGCTTGAAAAATATGCTATCACGGTCTGTCCCCTGTGGTTAAAAAGCGGATTCAACACCGCCGTAAATGCTGCCAAAGGCAACGGATATTTTATGCTTTTTAATATTTCTCCGCCCGATAACACATACCCGTACACAAGTGCCGCCGATAAAGAAATTATAAGCATTACCGGGTCAAAGCCGAGCATCGTAAACAGCATAACGGATATAAACCACGACAGATTAACTATTGGGTTTTGCCTGTAAAAGGCGTCTGTTCTTTTCACGTAAACCTCCTGCTACTGTTGTTTTACAAAGCTTGTATCGCCTATATCCTTTCCAAGCTCACAGGTGTATAAAAAGCATATATCATCACCCGCATTTACCTCATACTGCGATGAACTGTATTTTGGAAACTCTCCGTTTACCGAATACATCCACCCCGACACGCTTCCGCAGTCAAATTCGTAAAGATTGTTTATGCCCTCGATATAAATGGAGTTATAGGCGGGAGTTTTTGAAAATTCAAGATGTATATTTTTCTCCCTCGTCACACGCTTCAATATATCAAATACGGTTTCACCGTTCTTTATTTCAACCTCGGTTTCTTGCAATATAATGCCGTTATCGGGAATTATCGCCCGTTTTTCGGGCTTTAGCTTGTCAAGATTGTCATTTACCGTATGGCAGTCTATGCTTATTGTACAGCGATCCTCCAGCTTCTCGCTGCCGGTACCGGGACCCTCCGCATTATCCACGGATGCGGCATCATCGGCATAGGCTTCTTCATAGCCGTCCGTAACATCCGCTTCGTTACTTTCACTTACCCCCGATTTATGCCCGTCCTTTTGGGAAGGTATGTCCGTTTCCTCAACGGGGCTTTTTGAAGGCGAAGGCGTGCTTTGTGCCTTTGTATCTTCGGAGGTATGCTTTTCATACCTTACCTCCTCCGTTTTCGGTTTCTTTGCCGCAGTTTCCCTCACGGCTTCCCTGCCCGTACCGATAAAACAGCACGCTATCGCCGCCGCAAGCAAAACTATTATCACACCCATAATGGGTATGTGATATTTTTTGAATATTTCCTTTAATCGTTCCATAACATCCCGTAAACTGCCCGTGCCGCCTCAAGCCTTGTTACGTCCGCACGGGGATCTATCGCATCCGATACGTCCAATAAATCATTTGTAAGGCAGTATACCACGGCATCCCTTGCCCAATCGGATACCGTATCAAAATCGCCGTATTTTTCCGCTGCGCTATAATCCGTTACCTCCGCCTGCCTTCCCAAATAATTTGCAAGCCTTTTTAAGATCACGGCAAGCTCCTCACGCTTTAATCTGCCTCTCGGGTTAAACCTTGTATCCGAAACACCCTTTACCATGCCGTACATCGCCGCGGTATTTACAGATACCCTGAACCAGTCATTTGCAAAAACGTCTTTATAGTAGTTATCCGCCGGCAGTTCAAGCGTTTTTCCCAAAGACATCACACGCACGGCTATTGACGCCGCCTCCGCCCTCGTAAGATACACGGCAGGCAAAAATTCGGTGTCCGTTTTTCCGCTTATTATACCGCTTTTTAAAAGCCGCCCAAGAATTTTTACATCGGCGTTATCAACGTCTATAAACGGGCATACTCCCAAGTTTTTGGCATCGGAGGTAAGCTTTTTCGCATCACGCATATCGTATATGCCGCTTTTTCCGTTCTCGTAACGCTTCAGTGCCGCAAGCGCAAGCGCGCCCTGCTCGCAAGCCATTGCGTTTTTCTCACCGCCCAAGGTATGTACAAAATACCCGTTACGGTAGTATTTCATAAGCTCCGATACATACCTGTCGGGTATCATATTGAGCGTGCAAAAGGCGATAACCGCCTGCGCCGCGCTCTCCGAGCTTTCGATAACGGAATCGTTTATGTAATTTGCCGCTCTCATTATGCTGCCGGCGACCGCATCATCGTCACGGTAATACGAAAGCGCCTGCAGCGCCATCGCGGTCACGTCAACATCGGATATTCCATCCATAAGCCCGAATCCGCCGTCGCTGTTCTGCGAATTTATGATATGCTCCAGATATTTGGCTTTTACATCGGCTGTATAATCCTTTGAATTTAAGGCAATAAGCGCAAATATCTCGCCGTTTAATCCCTGCTCCGATACCGCATCATAATCCGAAAGCTTATCTTCAATACCGAGAGTATCCTCACCCATCGCACCTATCGCAAGGATAAGCCGTGAATAATCGGTATATCTTGACACCTTATTCTTGTCAAGAAAATCCTTTACCTTTTTATAGTAGCTATCGTAATATGCGCCGCTAAGCGGCATTTCGCCCCTTGCAAGGGCGATCACCGCCCATTCGCCGCCGATGGACGAAACGTCCGGTTTTTTGTTATCCTCCAAAAGCAAGGAAAGAGCCTCGGACAATGTATCGTTTTTACTATACTCCTCGGCACTAACCTGCGTAATGAGCATTACAAAAACGCAAAAGAATATACTGATTCTCTTTAACATTATCCTCAGCCCCTTTTTACCATTCTATATATTCGCCAAGATCGTCGCCGTATGCACAGGTGTAGATGATCTCCACCCTGTCGCCGTCCTGTATCTTGCAGGAGCCCATGGGCGTCATGGGTACCTCGCCGTTTACTCTGTACATCCAGCCCGACTGACGGTTGACGAATTTAAACGTTGCGTCGGGATTTAATTTTACATTATAGTATTCACCGATACCGCCGATGGCTCTTACATAATAGTCGTCTCCGACTATTTCAAGCTCGTTGTCAGCCGCCGCAAGCACCAGTGCGTCGTATACGGTCATATCCTCCTCAAGCTCATACGGCAATGCCTTTGCCATTATCCCGTTCGGAGGAAGAATATCCCATATTTCCTCCGTTGAGGAATCATTGTTTATTGCGTTGCGCGCGTCGATCACAAGCGCATAACAGCCCTCACGAAGCCTTACCTTCTCGATCCCGTTCGTAGCCGCCGTCTTTGGCTTTACGCTGTCCTCCTCCGCCGTTTGCTCCTTATCCGGAGCCGCCGTCGGCTCTGATACAGAGCTGCTGCCGCCTCCGCCGCCCGAGGGCTTATGCGCCGGAGCTGCGGTCGGTGTGGGGGTTGGGGTTGGGGTTGGAGTAGGTGCGGGCGTTGGCGTAGGAACGTAAGGTGACAGCACCGGTGTGACAAAGGCGCCCGTACCCATATCGCACATACGCACGCTTACAAAGCCTTTGGGTGCGTCAAGCGTTACCGTACCGTCCGTATTATGGCAGGGCTTTACCGCGCAAAGCCCGTTATCACTGTCATAAAACGAAAATATCACAAATTCCTTGTCGGTTTTTGCAATGATCCGGTTATCCTCGGTTATGGAAAATGTATCCTCCGCAAATGACACTGCGCCTTGAAAAATCAAGGCGAGTGCCATTATTAAACTCAATACAGATTTTTTCATTATATCTTTCCCTTTGAATTATTGCATATCAAATGCCACAGGCTCCATATCGCCGTCCCAAAGCATTACTTTACCGCCGTCCGTTGCGGGCTTAAAGTAATTCAAGCCTCCGAATCTGATATCAAAGCCGCTGTTGAAATAAACGTTATCAAGCGTGCCGTCGTCATTATATTTTGCGCTTATCGCCGTTACAGCCGTATCAGCCGGAGCGGTTATGCTAAAGCCGCCGTCGCTGTGCGCCTTTACGGTCAGGGTATCACAAACGGGCGTCATATCATAAAGAGCCGTATCACCGTGCACGAGTCTCTTATACGATGCAAGCGCATAGAGCGCCTGCTGGCGTGTGATTTTTGCATTATACTGTGACGCAAAGCCGTTCTCACTGTCGTAATAGCTTAAAAGTCCTTCCAGATACTTGCTTGAATCAAGCCCGATCGTATTATAGGCAACAACTACCTGCGCGTACGTCTCGGCACTTGTTATCTCGGTTTTTTCTATAAGATCGATACAGCCGTCTATCATAGCCTTTACGTTTTCATCGTTTCTGTATTTTGCAAGCGCCTGAACTGCCATTGCCGTTGTATCGAGGTCTGCATAGGTAACGCCGCCCCAGCTATAGCCGTAGCCGCCGCCTTCAAGCTGTGAATCGGCGATATATTCGATAAGTCTTTCTCTTGAATTCTGATCGTCCTCATCGCCTATATCTTCAAAATCATAATTCTTTGTGTCCATTGCTATAAGCGAATATATCGCCTGTGATACATATGTACCCTTTGCTATATCAAAGGACGATAAAATGCCGATAAAATCAGCAGGCACCTCCATATCCAGTGCCGACAGGGCGATCACCACACGCTCATAATCGTTTACGCCCTTCATTTGATTGTTCTTATATGCTTCCATTACGGAGCCGTAGTATTTTTCCTTGTCTGCCTCAGCTATCGGATATCCGCCGCGGGCAAGTCCCAGAATATTCCATTCGTCACCGAATTCAAATGCTGTTTCAAGCTGCTGTGCGGTTTTATTGTAAGCGTCAAGGTCAACCACCTCTGCCTTAAACGGAGACAGTATCACAGGCGATCCCTCCACGGTTTCGCCCACAAACGACAGCACGTATTCGCCCGCCTCATCAAAGGTGACGGTTATGTTTCCGTCCTCGTCCGTAAATGCGTCCTCATCGACCAAAACGGGAACGTTATTCTCTATATAAGCAAGCTGAATATCCTCGACCGCCGCATACGGCGTTACCCAGCCGAACACACAGCCCTGCGCATTTAATGTTACTTCCTCGCCCTTTATGACCTTTATATCCTCGTGCGGCACATATACATCCGAATACCATTCCGTATCGGCGTAGAAGAAAATTTCAAGCTTATCACCGTCAGAAAGCTGTACATACGGCGTATACACCGATTCTGTATTATACGCATAGCTAAAGCCCGAGCCGAGTCCGAACATATTTGTAAAGAATCCGTCCTTGAAGGTCACATAATTCCCTATCGTTTCGGAATTGAAGTCATCGCCGTACATTTCCTCGTTGAGCATTATCATAGCGTCCATTATCGAAACGCCGTCTGTTACGGTATCGTCAAAGCCGTAGCTCTCCGCCTTGTCCGACGGCACCTCAAGCTCGTCGCACATAAGCATAAATGCGGCGTCGTCCGTGCCGTAGCCGCTTGTGGACACATACGCCGAAATTTTTGCCGTGCTTACCTCACCGTCCGCAAATGCGCTTATTCCAAGTGTTGTTAAACACATACCTGCGGCCAATATGACCGCAATACCTTTTTTGAACATTCTTTTCATTACCTTTTCCTCCTGTGAAACATTCTTGTTTTGCCGTGCAGGTAAATGTCAAAGCCTGCCCCAAGCAAAAAATCTGCCCCACAGAGACAGATAAGCAAAAAACAGTTAAGATATTATCCTTAACTACCTCCTGTTTTCAAATCCCTGTGAAAATCAGTTTTACTTTTGCAAACCGGTCTTCCGGCTGAGCTTCATTGCATATTCCGCCTTCCCGATCACTCAGTGACATAATGAAATACGCTCCGCATCACGGCAGCAAGGACTGCGCAGGATCTGCACCTGACTTCCCATTGCGCCATAGGCGCAAAATTTGCAAAAACCAAACAGGGTAGCATTTACCCCGCCCTTAGCCTGTATTATACTACAGCAATTTTAAAAAATCAACCGCAAACACACAAAAAAAGAAGAATTTTATATCTGAGATAAAATTCCTCTTTTTGACATATTATTTAAAATTCACTCAATATACCGTAATCGGCATATTCAAAAATCCTTGCGTCCTTATCGGGATTTATGGCTATTACGGTTTTTGCGCCTTCTATTGCGCAGGTATGGTGTATCGCTCCGGATATGCCTATCGCGATATAGATTTGAGGGCTTACCATTCTGCCCGTCAATCCCACCTGCTCCTCATAAGGCGCCAAATTCATATCGACAAGTCCACGCGACGCACCCATTTTTGCGTCCAAGCCCTTTGCAAGCTCCCTTGCCTTATCAAGACTTGCCGCCGCGCCTCTGCCGACCGATACCATGATATCGGAGCTTTTCGTTTCGGTACGCACCGTTGCCATCTGAGGCAGGGTATTGCATTTTACCTTTGCAACGATATTTCCACCCTGCGCGGGACGGTACATATAAAGCGTTTTTCCGTCCGTTTCAAGGCGTGTGCAGTCCGCGCACAAGCCCGTCTGCAAAATGGCCGCAACCACAGGCGCCGTTTTTCTGCCCCATATATCGGCGTTCCAGAGTATAACGTCGGGCTTTTTTTCCTTCGCCATAGCCGCGATCATCTCAGGCTCTGCCTTTTCTATCACGACTACCTCATCTGATATTTCCCCGGCTTTTTTGACTACCTCGTTTCCTACCGCCCACACGCTTTTGAACTTCGCTCCGGAATATGCCGTATCCTCACGTTTTGCATCTTTATTCCTTAGCTTTTCTATAAGCGGCATAAGC
>CACZPW010000136.1 GCA_902783115.1 uncultured Ruminococcus sp.
CGGGTCAGAATCCACGGCGCCTATACCGAATACGTTATACACCGTTTCCCCGTTATACTCAATTCCGTTTGCAAGCTCCGAGGTACCGTTCGCCGTTTCAAGGCACGAGTGTACGACAAGGTAAACCTCGCTTATATCCGCCGCTTTTGCGGCGTCCGAAAACACCTCGCCCATACCGTCAAGAACACCCTTCCGGCTAAGATATGCGTTTATTATATCCTCGGATATGCCGTTGCTCTTTGACAGATCAAGGAACTGATAAAGCCCGTACCCGCTTGTAAATAATGCCGGATCTATATATTCTGCCACGTCCTCCGCCGTTGCGGGATAGGCGTTTGATGTAAATACCGTCGGATTTGACGCCGCTTGTATCTCAAAGGCTTCCGATAGGGTGTGCGGGTATTTTGAGTATTTTATTTCAATATTCTTTCCGTTTTCGGACTGTCTGAATACGTCTACCGTTATATTTACGCTTGCGCTTACGTAGTTATCAAGCGTTGTTGCCGTGACCGTGACCTCGCCCTTTCCGCAAGGCATAAGCATACCGGTACGGTCAATGGTGGCGATTGAGGAATCGGAGGTCGACCATTTTACTTTTTTTATTGTTGCGTTATCGGGTGATATAACTGCCCTTAGCTGAGTTAAAACGGGCTTATCGGCGTATAGCTTTTGCGGCGCGTCAACGATTTTGACAGATTCCGCGCCCACTATGACCGATATCTTGCACATTGCCTTTATATCGCCGCAGCTTGCCGTTATTATAGTGCTTCCGAGCTTGTTTTGCGATGTAACGACACCTGTATCGGAAACCGTTGCAACCGAGGTGTCCGACGATGAATAGCTGATTTTTTTATCACGCTTTGAATTTATCGGCATAAGAGAGGCTGATATCGGCACGCTTGCCTCGTCCATACCTAAATGAAAATATATTGAATTTTTATCAAGCACTATTTCCACAGGCTCCATAGGGAAAAAGCTTGTGGAATGTAACAAATACGGCTCTTTTTTTACATACTCTTCATAATCGCCGTATATTGTGTCCATTGTATATACGGCGTATGCTGCCTTTATAGGCAAAACCGAGAGCAAAAGAGCGATAATAAACAGTTTTTTCATGTATATCTCCGCAATCTGATAGTTCATTCTGTATTTTACAGTCTGCACCCTAAAATGTCAACGGTGATTTGTTAAAGTTTTTGTTAATTTTTTAATAAAAAATATTGTCAAATATAAAAAAATGGTATATAATCATACGGATATAATTCAGAATAATTAACCGTATGGAGGAAATAAATATGGCAGAACAGGAATTATCGCAGTTATTACAGGTAAGGCGTGATAAGTTAAAAGAATTGCAGGATAGCGGACTTGATCCGTTTGTGATAACAAAATTTGACCGCACGCACACATCGGGCGATATCATTAACGGCTACACTACCGAGGAACGGGAAGTAACGGCGCGGGGTGAAACGAAGAGCATTATTGCAAAAATATCTCCGCTTGACGGACAGCAGGTATGCGTTGCGGGAAGACTGATGTCAAAGCGCGGCATGGGCAAGGTAGGATTCGGGCATTTGCAGGATATGGACGGGCAGGTACAGCTGTTTGTCAAGAAGGATATTCTGGGCGAGGATGAGTATAACCGCTTTAAAAAGCTTGATATAGGCGATATTATCGGCGCAGAGGGTGAGGTATTCTCAACTCAGACGGGCGAGATCTCGATACGTGTATCAAAAATAACTCTTTTGTCAAAATCGCTTCTGCCGCTGCCGGAAAAATTTCACGGTATGACCGATACCGATCTTCGTTACCGTCAAAGATACATTGATCTTATAATGAATCAGGACGTAAAAAAGACCTTTGTCGCACGATCTAAGATAATTGCGTCTATCAGGAGCTATTTGAATAACAAGGGCTTTTTGGAAGTTGAAACGCCGATGCTTGTATCAAATGCGGGCGGTGCGGCGGCAAGACCGTTTGAAACGCATTTCAATGCTCTTGATGAGGATTTTAAGCTTCGTATTTCTCTGGAGCTTTATTTAAAGCGCCTTATAGTCGGCGGCTTTGATAAGGTTTACGAGATTGGCAGAGTGTTCAGAAACGAAGGACTTGACACGCGCCATAATCCCGAATTTACGCTTATGGAGCTGTATCAGGCGTATACCGATTATCACGGCATGATGGACTTGACGGAGAATATGTACCGCCATGTTGCAACGGAGGTGCTTGGTACCACAAAGATAACCTATAATGGAATTGAAATGGATCTGGGCAAGCCCTTTGAACGGATCACAATGACCGAGGCTGTAAAGAAGTATTCGGGTGTGGATTTTGATAAAATCGCAACCTTAGAGGAGGCAAGAGCAGCCGCAAAGGAACACCATATCGAATATGAGGAAAGACATAAAAAGGGCGATATATTGAATCTGTTCTTTGAAGAATATGCGGAGGAACATCTGATCCAGCCAACGTTTGTAATGGATCACCCGATCGAAATATCGCCGCTTACAAAGAAAAAGCCCGATAAAGAGGGTTATGTTGAAAGATTTGAGTTCTTTATGAACGGTTGGGAAATGGCAAATGCATATTCCGAGCTTAACGATCCAATCGACCAGAGGGAGAGATTCAAGGTGCAGGAGGAACAGCTTGCGCAGGGCGACGAGGAGGCAAATACCACCGACGAGGACTTTATGCGTGCGTTGGAGATCGGTATGCCCCCGACGGGCGGCATAGGCTTCGGCATAGACAGAATGTGTATGCTCTTAACCGACGCCCCCGCGATCCGCGATGTGCTTCTCTTCCCGACAATGAAACC
>CACZPW010000137.1 GCA_902783115.1 uncultured Ruminococcus sp.
CAGGCTTGTATGGGTATACCCGCATTGGGAACGACTCACGCCGATTATTTCTACGGCGAGATACCCGCAACAAGGCTTATGACGGAGGAAGAGATAGAAAACGATTATGAAAAAAACACAGGTCTTGTTATAATCGAGACCTTTAAGGACAAGGATCCTGCGGCGATACCGGGCGTGCTTGTATCAAATCACGGCCCGTTTGCATGGGGCACGGACGCAAAAAATGCCGTACACAATGCGGTTGTCCTTGAGGAAGTCGCAAAAATGGCGCTTCGCGCAATGCAGTTAAATCCCAATATCCCGCCCGTTTCACAGGCGATCCTTGACAAACACTATTTGAGAAAACACGGTAAGAACGCATATTACGGTCAGGTAAAATAATCCTTTTTTGACAGGAGCTTTGATATGAACAGGAATTTGTTTGCCTCCTACTGTGAGAAGGCGGCATTTGGGGCAATTCTTCTTATGGTTTCGATTATCGGCTATTCCATGCTTTTGTTTGCGATACATATACCCATGGGAGTCTACAGTGCGGCCGTTCCCGCAGCCGGACTTTTGATATACTTCTTTGTTTTTGACAGACAGGTATTTATCGGCCTTTTGGCGGACATCCTCATACTTATCGTATGGGCTTTTGTCTGCAAATGCATTTTTGACTGGTCGTATGACGGAATGTACTACCACAAGGAAGCAATAATAACGCTTTATAAGGGCTGGAATCCGATATACGAAAGCTGCACTGTCGCAGAGCCTTTAAACGAAAACGCAGACCTTACCCTTTGGCTTGACAACTACCCGAAGGGCTTATGGATATGCTCCGCCGCGATCTACTGTATAACGCGTATACTTGAAACGTCAAAAGCAGTAAACATACTGTTTATAATAATGCTTTTCGGTATTTGCGTTGATACGTTTATTACTGTTTTCGGGCAGTCGGTAAGAAAAACGCTTGCTTTTTCGGCGCTTATCTGTATAAATCCCGTGTTTATATGCCAGATATTTACGACCTATAACGATATGGCTGTGGGAGTTTTGGTAATATCTACGGCGCTTGTTTCAATCAAAATATACAGTGAGCTTGCCGGATCCTACACCTGCGGAACACTGTTTTTGATATGCGTTATGAGCTGTCTTGTAAAATTTACGGCGCCGCTTTTGGTGGGGATCGTCCTTATCGCATACGGAATAATGTATCTTTTCAAGGTAAGGGGCATAACTTACGATCTTAAAAAAAGCGCCGCGGCAATTTTTGCGGGCTTTATCGCGGGTACGCTGATTTTCGGATTTGCACCGTATACAAAGCATATCATGCACGGGCAAAATCTGGTATACCCCGTTCTTGGCGAGGACGCCTACGATATAATGAATACCAATCCGCCAAAGGGCTTTGAAAATAAGCCGGGAGCATTGAAATACTTTATATCGCTTATGTCCGAAACGTCAAACGACAAGGAAAAGGGCTATACCTTAAAGATTCCGTTTTCCATACATAAGAGCGAGCTTAAAAGCCTTTCCAACGCCGATATACGTCTCGGCGGGTTCGGGGTATGGTTCAGCGCAATATCTCTGTTATCGCTTATGCTTATGATAATTGCACTCATACGGCGGCGCATCTGCTTTGGCACAGAAACAGGGACCTTGATAATCCTGTTTTTCCTGCTCGGGCTTGTGTTCCCCGAAAGCTGGTGGGCAAGATATGCAAGCTACACCTACTATATACCCGTATTTTTACTGTTTTCGGTATCACAGGACAAGGGCTTAAAAATACCGGCGCTTGCGATAATGCTTATTATCCTTGCAAACAGCGTATTCAGTGCGGCGTATGTGGTAAAGGACGGAGTGTATATGACAAATTATCTTGGCGAAATGCTTGATAATATAAAGGCGGAAAATAAAAAAATCGAGATACGGATAAACGATTTTCCCTCACATTTGCAGATGTTTAAGGAAAAGGGCATTGATTTTTCCGTGTCATACTCACCCATTCCCGATGCGATAGTGTTCCACGGCGATACAAAATACAGATTTACAGATTAAACCGTTCAAAAAAATGCAGAGCGCGCGCTCTGCATTTTATTCTGCGTTTTCTGTTATGTCGTCTTGTATTTCTGCATACTTGTCCAAAATTTTTCTTTCAAGCTCTGCACGAGTTTCGCTGTTGATGGGGTGCGCTATGTCTTTAAATACGCCTTCCGGTGTTCTTCTGCTCGGCATTGCTGTAAACAGTCTGTCCTGGCTTTCGATAACCTTTATATCATGAACGGCAAATGCATCGTCAAATGTAACCGACACGATCGCCTTCATCTTACCCTCTCCAGATATCTTTTTGATTCTTATATCTGTAATGTTCAACCCGTTCACCACCTTCCGTAATAATTACCCCCGAATGGGTTTATGATGTCGCTCCAGTGATGTCCCGTTAGCCTATATAATAACCAATTCTTCAAAAAAAGTCAAGTAAATTGTCGAATTTTCCTAAAATAATATATAAAACCACTGTTTTTTGTTTATTTATTGCGTTAATATGTCTGAATTTCTTATAGTTTTTGCGGTATGTGCAAAAATAAACGAGTAAATACAAAAAAAGTGTTTTCATTTTTTTGATAATGGTGTATAATATACCCATGTGCTATATAAATAGGGCGGTTTTACTTGAAGCTTGCCCTGTTACGAAACGGAGATTTTTATGGAACGATTTGATATTTCTAATCTAAAGCCCAACGAGGGCATTCATTTTATAGGTATAGGCGGAATAAGCATGAGCGGGCTTGCAATGATAGCTGTTACGCTCGGTTTTTCCGTTTCAGGCTCGGACTGGAACAAAAGCCATATAACCGAAAAATTAACTAAGCTCGGCGCGGATATAGTTTACGGAAAAGGTGCGGTAAATGAAGACGGCATAAGACGCGCCGCGCTTGTCGTATATACCGCCGCAGCCAAAGCGGATAATCCGGAAATGATTTTGGCGCATAAGCTTAACAAACGGACTATTGACCGCGCCGAATTTTTGGGCGCGATAATGAAAATGTATAAAAATGCGATAAACGTAGCTGGTACTCACGGAAAAACCACCACGACATCAATGCTTGCCCACGCATTTACGGAGCTTTGCCTTGATCCGACGATCTCAATAGGCGGTGAGCTTGATCTTATCGGCGGAAATATAAAAACGGGCGGCTCGGAATACTTTATAACGGAAGCATGCGAATATACAAACAGCTTTTTGAAATTCTTCCCCACCGTTTCGCTTATCACGAACATTGAGGCGGATCATCTTGATTTCTTTTCGGGGCTTGACGATATAATCAAAAGCTTTAAGGCGTTTGCGGAGCTTACAACAGGCAAGGTAGTGGCTATGTGGGACGATAAAAACGTGCGTAAGGCACTTTCGGACGCCGATGCGGATATTGTAAAATACGGCATGGAAGCAGACTGTGATTATTATCCCGAAAACCTTGTGTACAGCGCAGGGTATCCGCAGTTTTACGTTTGCAAAAACGGGGAAACTTTATGCCATATCGACCTTAACGTTCCGGGCGTTCACAATGTTTTAAATGCACTTGCCACCGTTGCGGTTTGCGATGTGCTTGGTCTTGATGTCAAAACTGCGGCAACCGGAATAGAAAAATTTAAGGGCACTCACCGCCGCTTTGAGAAAAAGGGATATATAAACGGCGCAACCGTCATTGACGATTATGCACACCACCCGACCGAAATAGCGGCAACCTTAAAGGCGGCTGCGGCATTCGGACATGAGAGAATACGCTGCATTTTCCAACCGCACACATATTCAAGGACAAGGACGCTCTGGGACGATTTTGTGCGGGCGTTTGACGGCTGTGACGAGCTGATATTGACGCACATTTATCCCGCCCGTGAAGCATTTGACGGTGTAACACGTCCTGAAAATCTGGCGGAGGATATCAAAAAGCGCGGCGTAAACGCGCGGTATATCGACGAATTTTCGGATATTGCAAAATATATAAAGGAAACCGCACGCAAGGGAGATATAATCTTTACTATGGGCGCCGGCGATGTTACGGATATAGGTCAAATGATCCTTGGGTAAGATATTGTCCCGGAAAGGAATTGATATAGGATGAAGAAGATTCTCATAGTCGGAACTGAAATGGATGCTGTGGGTATACCCGCCGCCCTGATAGGTATGCTTCACAAATTCGATTATGACAGGTACGATGTTACCGTCCTTTTTGAGGAGTGCTTAGGGGCGTGGATGGACAGGATACCGCCGCAGGTAAATATAAAGGAATTGGTAATAAAAAACAAGCTTATTTATCCGTGGGTCATATGGGCAAATCCGTACAGGGGGCATGTAAGCAGGTCCCTGTTCAGTATTTACAGAAAGCTGTTCCGGGCAATCATAAGGACCGCAAAAAAGAAGAAATATATAGATTATGTCGTCAGCATCAGCGAACCGGTAGACGGAGTATATGATGCGGCGCTGGATTTTCGCGGCGACGGGCAATTTATGTCCGCCTTTACCTTACAGCATGTAAATGCG
>CACZPW010000138.1 GCA_902783115.1 uncultured Ruminococcus sp.
AAGATCAACGTCGACGATTTTTTGGTTCTCGATCACCGACATATCAAGCTCTTGCTCTTGTGCTTTTTTTGCCATTTTATATCCTCCTTGGCAGGATTAAACAATAGATTATCTGCATTTTTTCTAACCAACAAATTATATCACAAAATATTGTAAAAATCAAGGTTTTTGACAGCTTTTTTTACTTTATTTTGTATATTTTCGTATATTTGCGGAAATTGCTTGAAACCTGTAAAAAAATGGGGTATAATGACAGCTGTCGGAGGAATCCGATGTTAAGGGTAAGATTTCTTAACGGTGTTTACACCGGCGGTTGTGCCACTCTCCGAAAGGGGGTGGTAGCTATGCTTAAATACATATTAAGAATTTTGTTTTTTATTATTGTATTTTTAGTAGTGTTTACTGTAAAAGTAAAATAACCGCCACTCTCGCTAAAGTACTGGCAGTTATTTTATAACTATTCATCTTTGGCGCAACCGTTTGAGGTCTTGCCCTTTTCTGTTATCATTATACGTCCCAAAAGCGTTTTTGTCAAGACGTGGGCTGAATATTTTTTTAAAATTCCGATGCGTTTGCTGCCTATCACCTGAGTACAAAAACGATCCTTTCGCTTTTGGCGTTGGGATTATCAAATGTCAGATAATCGTAAGCGTCGGCGGTTTCAAAGCCTGCGGCATTTGCGATTTTTTTGATTTCATCCTCACTGTACGCTCTTTGGAGATGCCTCTCCTCAAATCTTTTATAGCCGCCGCTGTTTTCAACAAAAAAATTCAAGTACATATCCGAAATATTTTTGCTCTTTATGTAGCGGTTTTGCCAGGTATAAAAAACGTCCCTGTTATTGTGTATGAAGGTGTTGTTTCCTATGATGTTTTGCAGCTTATATCTTGATGAAATGTCAAATATAATTATGCCGCCGGGGCTTAGAAAGCAGGTCTTTATTTTTTTGAGCATATCAAAAAGAGATTTTGGCGAAAGGATATAATTGATACCGTCAATGCATGAGGTAAAGGCGTCAGCCGTCCCGAACAGATCGACGGAGGTAATATTCTGATTAAGGAACAGTACGCTGTTATCCGTTTTTGAACGTGCGACATTGAGCATATCCTCGGATATGTCAACGCCTATCATATCGTAGCCGAGCCTGTGAAGTTCAACCGTCATATTACCCGTTCCGCAGGCAAGATCGCATATCAGCTCGGGCGATATACCGCAGCGTGAAAAAATATCACGTATATATTCCGCATATTTTGCATAGTCGATATCGCTTGCCATAAGCTTATCGTACACATACGCAAAATCCCTGTAATATGCCATTTATTTTTCCTCCGAAAGCCTGTCAAGCACTAAGGTGTAGCCGTCGCTGCCGTAGTTTAAGCATTTGTTTACTCTGCTTATCGTTGCCGTAGATGCGCCTGTTTTTTGTGCAATATCGGTATATATTGATTTTTCACGGAGCATTTTTGCGACCTCCATTCTCTGACTCATCGACTTTAATTCCGCGATCGTGCAAAGATCCTCAAAAAAATTGTAGCATTCTTCCTTTGTTTTAAGAGTCAGCACTGCGTCCATCAACAGATCCGTATTTTCGTCCTTAATATTTTTCATAGCAAAATCACCTTTTAGAAAATAGTAGGTACATTATAACACTTCAGAGTGTGAAAGTAAATGAATTTTTTTATATATCAGTGCAGATACTATAAAAAACTCGGAAAAAGGTGTTATTTATGCTTATATTGGTGATACGTACTCTTATCCTCTACATTACCGTCATTGCGTCGATGCGGATAATGGGCAAGCGTCAGCTCGGCGAGCTTCAGCCCTCGGAGCTTGTCGTTGCGATAATGATTTCCGATCTTGCCTCCGTTCCGATGCAGTCGATAGATATTCCGCTGCTTTCGGGGCTTATACCGGTGCTTACGCTTATCGTCGCAGAGGTCATGATGTCGTTTATGAGTGTAAAAAGCAGAAGAATGAGGGCGCTTATAGCGGGTGTGCCGAGCGTTATAATCTACAGGGGGCATATAAACGAAAAGGAGCTTAAAAAGCTCAGATTCAATATCAACGATCTGCTTGAAGAGCTCAGGCTCAATAATATTTTTGACATAAGCGAGGTAGATACCGCAATAATTGAAACAAGCGGCAAGCTGAGCGTTATCCCAAAGGAAGAGGACAGGGGCATAACGGTCGGGGATCTGGGGCTTGCGGGCAGGTCCAAAACGGGACTTTGCTATCTTATAATCGACTGCGGACAGATAAATCAAAGCGATCTTGAAAAATCCGGAAAGGATATGGTATGGGTCATGAAAAAGCTTAATGAGAGGCATATAAAAAGCGTAAAGGACGTTCTCATAGCCCTTATAAACAGAGATGGCGAGCTTTATATTCAGGCAAAAGGAGAAAAAGACAGAAAAT
>CACZPW010000139.1 GCA_902783115.1 uncultured Ruminococcus sp.
CAGCTTTACGAAATAGCAAACAGCGGTCTTGTCGAGATAGGCAACCACACAAATTACATACATCAGATGCCGCTTGAAGCGTTAAAGACGATGTACGAAAACGGGAGATACGATGAGATCACAGACGATATAAAGAGTAACGGCGACTTAATAGAAAAAATCACAGGCAAAGAGGTAACAAGCATTGCATGGCCTTACGGTTATGCGCCTGCGGGACTTGACAGATACGTAAAATCGGAGCTTGGATATAAAATATCATTTAGCACGGAATACGGAGTGAATGTATATAACGGAGATACCTCGTATCTGTTCAACCGGATAAACAGGCGGCATATAAGAACGCCGCAGGAGCTTTTATCCGGTGCTGAGAAAAGATTCAATTAAGCTAAAAATAAGAGGGGAGAGATACTTATGAATTTAAGCATGATGCATCCTGCCGATCAGCTCGTAATGTTTATGGAACGGATCTACGGCTACGGCATGACGACCACGTCCGGGGGCAACCTGTCTATTCTTGACGATAACGGTGATATATGGATAACGCCGGGAAGCGTTGACAAGGGCAGCCTTACAAGGAACGATATGGTCTGTATCAAGGCGGACGGGACTATAGTGGGAAACCACAAGCCGTCCTCGGAATACCCGTTCCACAAGAATATTTACAAGGTGCGTCCCGACTTAAAGGCGGTGCTTCACGCACACCCGCCGGCATTGGTGGCGTTCAGTATCGTGCGCAAGCTTCCGGATACCAACATCATACCAAATGTAAAGTTTTCGTGCGGGAATATCGGTATGGCAAAATACGGACTGCCGGGCAGTACGGATCTTGGCGCAAAGATTGCGGATGAGTTCAAAAAGGGCTTTAACACCGTAATTTTGGAAAACCACGGAGTTGTTGTAGGCTCTACGTCTATGTTTGATGCGTTTAAAGCGTTTGAAACGCTCGATTTTTGCGCAAGACTGCAAATTGATGCAAAGCAGATGGACGCAAATATCGTATCGCTTACCGATGAAGAGATAGACTGGTACAAGGCAAAGCAGGTTGCGGATATGAACGAGGTAGTTATAAATAACTACACAAGCGATGAGCTTACCGCGCGCCGTGATATGTGCAAGCTTGTAAAGCGCGCGTATAATCAGCAGCTGTTTACAAGTACGCAGGGCACGTTCTCGCAGAGGCTTGACGACGGCTCGTTTATAATCACGCCCCATGCAAAGGACAGAAAATACATAGAGCCTGAGGATATCGTGAAAATCAACGGCGATTACCGTGAAATGGGCAAAGTCCCGTCAAAGAGCGTGGAGCTGCACAGAGAGATTTATAAGCTGCATCCGCATATAAACTCGATCGTTATTGCACACCCGCCATGCATTATGGCGTTTGCGGTATCGGATAAGGAGCTTGATTCAAAAACCATTCCCGAAAGCTATATCCTTATGCGTAATATTCCCAAGCTTGACTTTGGCTCGATATATACAAATGAGGAAAAGACGGCGGAGGTGTTTAAGGAGAATACCCCGATAGCCATAGTCAAAAACGACTGCGTTATAGTAACGGGCGACAGCCTCTTGAATGCCTTTGACAGATTAGAGGTCGCCGAATACAGCGCAAAGGCGATAATCGCATCAAAGAAGCTCGGCTCGATGGTAAAAATAAACGACGACCAGATCGACGAGATCGAGGACGCATTCGGATTGGTAAAATAAAAAACGTCAAAAACGGACAGCCTGTAAAAAAGGCCGCCCGTTTTTTGGTGTTTTATTCAAATGAAATCTCCGGTTCGTTTTCGTCCGCATACAGGGGATAGTCAAAGTAAAGCCTTGCGTCGGGAAAGGCGTCAAACATATTTTTTAGCGTTTGAGCCTGTTTTATTGCCCACGCGACATCGCTTGCGTACTGATGCACTCCCGGTGCGGACGGATTCCAGCGCATGGTATAGAGCGTGTTCTGCGGGTAATCCGAATTGTGTATATAATACTTGCTTATCCACTCGGCGCCGCCGTATATGGCAGCTTCGACGCTTGTCCAGCCGTTTTGGTATGCGTATCTTGCGCCGCCGCCCAACGGGTCAGA
>CACZPW010000140.1 GCA_902783115.1 uncultured Ruminococcus sp.
GGACATCATTCAAGCATTGATTATTATAAGCTATCCCATGACCTTGATTTTGTTTCGTGGGATAATTACCCCGATAACCAGTGGGGAACGTCCGAATATGAATACGTTTCAATGGCGCATGAGATAATGCGAGGCGTAAAGGATAAGAACTTTATCGTTATGGAGGAGCAGGCGGGCGCCGCAGGCTGGGACATTGTCGGTCAAACGCCGCGCCCGGGTCAGCTGCGGCTTTGGACATACCAGGCGCTTGCACACGGCGGCGAGGGTGTGTTGTATTTCAGATTCAGGAGCGCACTGTTTGGCATGGAACAGTATTGGCATGGCGTTATTGACCATGACGGAGTGCCGAGACGGCGCTTTTACGAGCTTCAGAGGACGGGCAGGGAGCTTCAGAGACTTGAAAATTACTTTGTTGGCAGGAAAAACGACTATGACGTACTCATAGAAAAGTCATACGATAATCTGTGGGCGCATGGGATAAAGTCACACGCAGAGGGCTACGATTACGAAAATCATCTGTATTCATTTTACAAAGCAAATGTTGATAAAAATGTGATGTGCGCAGTATCAAGGGGCGATTATGACAGATATAAGGTGGTATATATGCCTGCGTACAATATAGTTGATGAGGGAAAGGTAAAAGAGCTTTCAAGGTATGTAAATGACGGCGGGACGCTTGTCCTCACGTTCAGAAGCGGTACAAGAGGCGATAGCAATGAGATAAAGCCGCTTCCCGTTCCCGGAGTGTTTTCGGAGCTTGCGGGTATATGTGTTGACGATTTTGATGCACCGAGGAGATCTGTGCCTGTTTCGGGCGCGGTTTCTGGGGAGGCAGGTATATGGTGCGATATAATAACTCCCAAAACCGCAAAGCCGATAGCCGTATATGACAGTGAATATTATGCGGGCTGCTGTGCCGTAAGCGTAAACGAATACGGAAGGGGCAGAGTGTATTATGTGGGCTGTTGGCTTGATACAAATGCAATGTCCGATCTTATGGAATATATAAATAATTCGGCAGGAGTTTCCGCCGTATCCGCGCCCGGCGGAGTGGAAATAATACGGCGCAGGGAATGTACCATACTGCTCAATCACAACGAAACAGAGGTAAATGTCGATATAAAGGGATATTCGCTTATAAGTAATTTTGCATTTGACGGTAAGCTTGATGGCTTCGGGGTCGAGGTGATAAAGGCGGGAGAGTAAGATGCAAAATTAAACGGAAATTTGAAAATTGAAGTTAAAAAAATAATGCTGTTTGCGGCAGTGCAATCAGCATTATTTTGTGACTTATTCTTCTTCATCCGTAACCGTGTTTACGGGCGGCAGTATTTCGCCGTTTTGCGCCGCAAGATACTCGGCATAGTTTTTATACTCAGCCTTATGCGGAGTTGCTTTGAAATCCGCCTTATAGGTGGTCGTATAGCTTCCGAGCTTTTCTGCCTCTGCGCCGCCCTGATCGCCGCTCTTTGGAGCAGGCTTTTTATAGCTCTTCTTCTCATAGCGAGGCTTCGGGTTTTTAGGCGCGATAACTACCTTTCTGTACGGCTCCTGTCCTACGGAGAAGGTGGTAACGTCTGCATTATCCTGAAGATTTGAATGGATAATTCTTCTCTCGTAAGGATTCATCGGCTCAAGCGTGAACTTCTTGCCTGTTCTTGCGACCTTGTCCGCAAGTCTTTCCGACAGCGCAATAAGTGCCTGTGAACGCTTTTCACGGTAATTCTCGGTATCTATCGTAACCTTTATATAATCATCCGATCTCTGGTTTACTACCAATGACGTAAGGTACTGAAGACTGTCCAGCGTATCGCCGTGTTTGCCGATTATGATACCCATATTATCGCCTTCAAGCGAAATGTCAAGCATATCCTTATCAAGCGATGTGCTTATTGTGACTTCAAGTCCCATTGCCTTAAACAAATCGGTCAAAAATACCTTTGACGCCTCTTCGGGATCCTCATTCTGCTTTACGGCTTTTTTGTGCGGCGTATCAGTTTTTTTCAAAGCCGCATCGGTCTTCTTTTCGGGCTTTGACGCCTTTTTGCCCTCTGATTTTTTCTCCGGCTTTTTTGCCGCCTTTAATGCTACCTTTACGATAGCTTCCTTTGCGCCTATACCTAAAAATCCCTTTGCGGGCTGCTGTATAATATCTATATCTACCTCGTCTTGCGAAGCAGTAAGCTCTGCTAAGGCAAGAGCTATTGCCTCATCTGTGCTTTTTGCGCTTTTTTGAATGAAGCTGTTTTTGTTCCGGAACGCTGACAACTACATCATCCTCCTTCTTTTTATCAAAATACATATTAAGTGCGACCTGCTGTATTATCTGGGTAACGGAGCTGATTATCCAGTAAAGTCCGATACCTGCAGGTAAGGTCAATGTGAAAAATCCCGTCATTACGGGCATCATCATCGTCATTGACTTTGACATCTGGTTTGCGGTCTGCGACGCCGAATCGTCCGATTTATTGCTCTGTCCCGACATTGACTGCGAGATCTTCATGGAGCCTACCGATGAAATGATCGCAAGAATGGGGATTATGAGCAGAAGTACAATGCTCAAATGCTCCATATTTCCGCTGAATATCTCGCCTATATAGGAAAATGCCTTGGACGGCACGTTTGCAAGATCCAGAAAAAACATCTTGAAATTGATTACCCAGTCGGTATCGCCGTTAAGCTGCGCCCACTGCGAAATGTTTATCTGGTTCATATTTGCAAGCTGTTCTTCCGTTCTTGTTATAAGCTTCGCATCGGCATACGCATCACGGAGCGCATAAACCCTGCGTATTACGTCGGGCTCGTTGAAATTCACGTGAAGCAGGTACGATAACGGCTTCTGGATAACCTGATAAAGACCGACAAGGATCGGCATCTGAACAAGCATCGGAAGGCATCCGCCCGCCATTGAGATATTGTTCTCCTTATAGAGCTTCATTGTCTCACGGTTAAGCTTTTCCTTATCGTGCGCATATTTAGCCTGCAATTCAGCCAGATACGGCTGGATCTTCTGCTGCTTGCGCATCGATTTTTGAGACTTAACATTCAACGGCATAAGGATAAGCTTAATAACGACGGTGAACAGAATGATCGCAATACCGTAGTTTTGCACAAGGTTATATATAAACTCGATTATATAACCCATAGGTCTTGTGATAATGTATTCAAACATAGTTATTTTCCTCTCCGCTGTCTTATGGCTCAGGGTACGGGATCATATCCGCCCCTGTGCAGAGGGTGGCATTTTAAAATTCTGCGTAACGCAAGATAGCCGCCCTTTAAGGCACCGTATTTTTCTATCGCCTGCAATGCGTACTGCGAGCAGGTCGGGGTGAACCGACAGCAGGATCCCCCTTTATACGGTGAAATGCAGTGTCTGTAAAATTTAATCAAACAAATCAACAGCTTTTTCATATCCTATGTCTCCAAAACCGTTTTGAGGGCATAGCCCATATCCCGCCTTATACGGTCAAGACTTTGTCCGTCCGCACGGTTTCTTGCAACAAAAACAAAATCAAAGCCGTCGGGCAATTCAGGTTCCATCATACGGTAGCTCTCGCGCATAAGCCGCTTTATGCGGTTTCGCCTTACGGCCTTTCCGAATGTCTTACCGACGGTAAGACCTATCCTTTTATCGCGGCGGTTGTTCTTTAATATGTACACAACCACATAAGCTCCCGCATAGCTTTTTCCTTTTTTGTAGAGACGCCCGAAATCCCTGTTAAGCTTCAGGCTTGAAGTATTTTGCATAATCAACCTCGTAAAAATTCAAAAAGGGCAAAAGTCAAGCAGACCTATGCCCGGGTTTTTTGTAACAATTATAATTATGCAGTCAAAGACTTTCTGCCTCTTGCTCTTCTTCTTGCCAAAACCTTTCTGCCTGACTTTGTAGCCATTCTTTTTCTGAAGCCATGCTCTTTTTTTCTTTGACGCTTTTTAGGCTGAAATGTCATTTTCATCGTGCAGCACCTCCCAATTCTCAGTTAATTGTACAGTTCCGTTCAACTGTCTTATTTTACAAAATAATCAGACACTTTCCATATTATATAGATTTTATTGCCGCTTGTCAAGCATTTTTTCAAAAAATTGTCTTGAGAATATTCCGTTTCATCGGAAACAAGCTGCAATGTACTATAGCTCAAACGCACCGGCGGAAAAATCCGTTTTGAGCGGCTTTTTCCTGTGTACGGTCTTTTTTAAAATATCATACGAAAAGTATTTACAGCCTTCACTCCATATCGTGAGGTCTGTTTTTTTTCTGCATTTTTTGCAATGCACCGTATCGCCGTCAATGCTTGCATGGGTGCAAAGCGAGCAAATTTTATCAATATCCTTTGAATATATCATTTGTATCCACTCCGATCAGAATGTTTTATAGCGGTCGAATATGTTCCTGTAATAGGTGCGGTCATAGGAAATAAAGCGGTATTGCGGTTCTATGAGCACCTTTTTCTTCTTTACGTCGTATATGCCGTAAAGAGTTTTGTTTTTGTTCGCAAAAACTGCATACCCGTCATCGTAAAGCGAAAGCGACGTCTCCTTGTCCTCAAGCACGAAATCGCCCTTGGCGTTTATTATGCCGAATCCGTTTCTCGTCTGCACGACAGCCAAAGAGCAAGCCGCAAATTTATCCGCACTCATATATTGAGGTGCGATCATTATTTCGCCCGTCCTGTCTATATACCCCCATTTTCCGTCTATGTTAACGCCCGCCAGACCGTTTTTTGAAAAGTCCGTAACATCGGAGTACACAGCAGCAGATATTTCGTTTTTGTCTGCGTCTATGAATTTCCAGCCCGTTTTTGTGTGTACGGCGCAAAGTCCGCATACAAAATCATGTACGCTGTCATATTCAAAATCTATTACGGTTTTTCCGCTTTTGTCAATAAATCCCCATTTCCCGTCACGCTTGACTGCCGCATAGCCGTCATACGAAAAATCGCCCGCGCTGTCATAGTTAAAATCTATCACTATATTCCCGTCGGTACGGATATATCCCCATTTTCCGCCAACGCTTACGGCGGCGCAGCCGTTTTTAAACGGTCTGCCGTCCGAAAAAGGAGTACCGCCCAATATTTTGCCGGATTTGTCGATATATACGATTTTTTTATCGTCCGTAGGAACAAGCGCAAAGCCGTCGCAAAAACCCGAAAGCTTTGATAACGTTATGGGATACGGCCCCAAAACGGCTTTGCCGGCGTGAGATATATAATAATACTCGTTTTTGTCGGTGCATACGGGCGCAAGGGAGTCGGCAAACGAAAACGCAAGCGTGTAGCCCTGCTTTGTGGCGTCGGCGGATTTATTTATATATCTCCATGCCTCCCCGTCAAAAACAGGCACAACGCCTTCGGAAAACAGGCTGTCATCACCGGTTATATATCTTGACTGCTCCTTATTGTAGCTATAAAACGCAAAAAATGAAGCAATAAGCGAAACGCCCAACAAAATTGCGGCGGCGCTTTTTAATATGCCCATAAGCCTTTGTTTTCTTTTAAGGCGCGCGTTAAAAAGACTTTTTGCCATTGCGTCATTATTGGCCAAAAGCCTTTGCGAGCAGTACGGACACACACCCGCCGTGTCCGGTACGTTTTTTCCGCAGCTTGGACAGCGCATATTAAAAACCTCCCGCCTAAAAGTATCGCACCTTACAGAATGTATTCTAACACAAATATCGGATTTTTCAAATACATTTTGTGTAAACTTTCTATGAATTTGGTCTTGTAAAGAAATGTGATGTGTAATATAATGAAGAAAACGAGGTAGTTTGATATGGAAAGAACAATTCTTCACTGTGACTGCAACAGCTTTTACGCATCGGTGGAATCGGTACTGAGACCGGAGCTTAAAAACGTGCCGATGGCTGTGGGCGGGGACGAGGAAAGCAGACACGGGATAATATTGGCAAAGAATGAGCTTGCAAAAAAGTACAACGTAAAGACTGCCGAAACGATATGGCAGGCAAAACGCAAATGCCCGGGGCTTGTTATAGTGCCGCCGCATCATAGTCTGTACAAGGAATATTCGGCAAGGGTAATGGATATTTACAAGCGGTATACCGACCTTATAGAGCCTTTCGGACTTGACGAGGCGTGGCTTGACGTGACGGGCTCAAAAAGACTTTTCGGTGACGGGGCAAGGATTGCCGATACCCTGAGGGAAACGGTCAAGAGTGAAACCGGGCTTACGATATCGGTAGGGGTATCGTTTTGCAAGGTTTTTGCAAAGCTCGGCAGCGACTATAAAAAGCCCGACGCGACAACCGTTTTTTCAAAGCCGGACTGGCAGAAATACATCTATCCCATGAGCGTATCGGAGCTTTTGTTCGTGGGCAAAAATACAAGCAAGGTGCTCTCCCGTCTCGGCATAAAAACTATAGGTCAGCTTGCAATGGCGGACGAGGGGCTGCTTGTGTCACAGCTTGGTAAAGCCGGGCATCAGCTTCACCTATACGCCCTGGGAGAGGATAACGAGCCTGTAAGGTCCGTATATGATGAGGACGAGGTAAAATCGGTCGGCAGGGGCGAAACGTTTCCCGCAGATATTTCGGGCTATGACGATATAAAGCACAATATACGGTGGCTCTGTGACGATATTGCAAGCCGTATGCGTAAGCGCAGCTTAAAATGCACCACGGTTCAGGTGACGATAAAGGATCCGAATTTCCATACCATACAAAGACAGAAAAAAGCGGAGAAGCCTACCTTCCTTGCAAGGGAGATACAAAACCTTGCAATGGAAATAATAGAGGAAAACTGGAATATGAAGCTTCCCGTCCGTATGATAACCGTTACGGGTACGGGGCTTATAAAAAGCGATGAGGTAAACGAGCAGATAAGTCTGTTTGACGGGAACACAGAGAGGCGCAAGAAAGCCGAAAAGCTTGAAAAAACGCTTGACGATTTAAAAAACAGGTATGGAAATACCATAAAATGAAGGAGAGAGATTATGAAATTACAGACGAAGCAGGATTTTTACGGTTTACTTTTTGACATTATAAACCCATTAAAGCCGTATTACACAAAAGGCAGGAGCGGAGTAATTTTGGGACGCCATGCGACCTGGTACGACGATGCGGCGGCAAGGTGCGAATCGTTTTCAAGACCGCTGTGGGGACTTGTTCCGTATTTTGCGGGCGGGGGAGAGGCTGAGGAATTTCAGCGTATATGCCTTGACGGATTCCGTTCGGGAACGGATAAGGAAAATCCCGAATACTGGGGCGAGTGCGCCGACCGTGATCAGCGTTTTGTTGAGATGGCGGCAATGGCTTACGGTATGATATTTTGCCCCGATAAGCTGTGGGATCCGTTATCCGAAACCGAAAAGGAAAATATGACAGCCTGGCTTTCACAGATAAATTCGCATGAGGTATGCGACAGCAACTGGATATTTTTCAGGGTTTTTGTAAATGTTGCCTTCAAGCTGCGCCAAATACCGGCATTTAGCGCGGATATTCTGGAAAAGGATCTTGACAGAATAGACGACTTTTATGTGGGCGGCGGCTGGTATATGGACGGCGTTCAAGGGCAGAAGGATTATTATATACCGTTTGCGATACAGTTTTACAGTCTTATATATGCCTTGGTCATGGAGGAATACGACGGAGAAAGATGCAAAAAATATAAGATGAGAGCCTGTGAATTCGCAAAAACCTTTATATATTGGTTTGCGCAGGACGGCGAGGCTTTGCCCTACGGGCGCTCGCTTACATACCGTTTTGCCCAGGTTGCATTTTTCAGCGCCTGCATTTTGGCAAAGGTATATCCGTTTTCCGTGGGCGTTATGAAGGGGATAATCGTAAGGAATCTTGAAAAATGGTACCAAAGCGATATGTTTGATAATTCGCATATCCTTACGGTGGGATACAAGTACCCAAACCTCGTTATGGCGGAGCATTACAATTCCTACGGAGGTCCGTATTGGGGATTAAAGACTTTGGCATTTTTAATGCTTGATGAGAACGATGAATTTTTCAAAGCGGCGGCAGAGCCTTTGCCGAAGCTCGATGAACTCAAAAAAATACCCGCGGCGGATATGATAATAAAACGCACCTGCGGCGAGGTGTGTGCGTATGTTGCCGGTACGCACGAAAATTTCGGGTGCGGGCAGATAATACCGAAGTACCTGAAATTTGCATACTCTACAAAATACGGATTCAATGTTATGCGCTCAAACGTATACCTTGAGGAGCTTGCTCCGGACAATATGCTTTGCTTTAATATAAACGGCGTATATTTTACCCGTAATCATTCGGAGGGCTTTTCCATGCTTGATAACGGGTTTATTATAAGATGGAGCGCATTTTCCGATATAAAGGTGGAAACGAGGGTAATAATAACTCCCAAAGGACATAAGCGCATACATAAAATAAGCAGTCCGTATGATATGACGGCATACGATTGCGGCTTTGCAATAGCCGCCCGTGACCGTGACAATGCAATATGCGAGGCGGGCGACAGCTTTGCGTATGCGCACAACGATTTTTCGGGCTGTAAGGTCACAGGCTCGAAGGGCAGAGTGATAAACGCTTCCCCAAATACCAATATCATATACAATAAGACCGTTATACCCGTGGTCGAATTTGAGATAAAAAAGGGCGAAACGGTAATCGAAACGGAAATAACAGAGGATTAAAGAGGGCAGAATAAATGGATATGCCAAAAGACAGCGCAATATTACTCAGCGTCATAAATACAAAGCTCCGTGATTTTTACGGAAGTCTTGACCGCTTGTGTGAGGATATGGAGTGGAATAAGGACGAAATCGTAAAACAGCTTTCGGAAATTTCGTACAGTTATGACCAAAACCGCAACCAATTTATTTAGAGAAGGAAAAAATTATGCTTGAGAAGGAATATAAAAGTCTTTTGACAAAGGATGAATACGAAAAAATAAGAAACGGCTTTACATGGGATAGCGAAAAGGTGCAGGAAAACCATTATTACACCGATGATGAGGGCATCCTAAGACAGAACAGGATAATGATGAGAGTCAGGGTGAAGGATAATAAAAGCGTTATCCAGGTAAAGCACCATAAAAATCCGGGAAGTCCGCTGCAAATATGCGAGGAAACGGAATATGCGGTAACGGGCGTTCCAAAAAGCTTTTATGACGGCGAAAAATATACGGGCATAAAAACGGACGAGCTTAAAAACATCGGCTGTGCAAAAACGCTAAGAAGCAGTAAGATGTGGGATGAAAAAACCGAGATATGCCTTGATAAAACCGAGTATCTGGGAAGATGCGATTACGAGATAGAGATAGAATATACGTCCGATACGCCACCCGACGGACTTATGAAAAGGCTTACGGATATGGGTGTGGAGTTTAAGGCGGTGTCCGTCGGCAAGTTTTCGAGATTTTTAAAGGCACTTGATACCGATACAAGGGCGCTCGATATGATAAAGGGAAGAAAACAGTAATGAAAGCGCGGAATGTAATACGGTCTGAGGACGAAAAAAAGGTCGAATATTTAGAGCTTATCTATGACCTGATATTTGTATATATCATCGGTCACAATAACGCTCTGCTCCATAACCTTGAAAATGGTTTTTTCGGCGGCGGAGCATTTTTGGCGTATGTTATAAGCAGTCTTGCGATAATACAGATATGGACATTTTCGACCTATTATACCAATATGTACGGAAAAAACGGGGTAAGAGATCATATATTTATGTTTGTAAATATGTATCTTCTCTACTATATCGCAAGAGGTACAAGGATAGACTGGGAGAATTTTCACAGTCAGTATCATATCGCCTGGGCGCTGATACTGATAAACATAGGCGTGCAGTATGCCATTGAGCTTAAAAACCATGAAACGGACAATGCCGTAAAAACCATACAGGGACTTATGGCGGCGCTGTTTGGCGAGGCGTTTTTTGTTATCCTTGCGATACCGGTGTTCAAGCTTACGGGTGTACAGACCTCATGGCTTGCCATAGCCTACGGTGTAGCCGCGACACTCTTGCTTGCGGGTGGAACGAAATCCACGCAGGTCGATTTTATGCACCTTTCGGAGCGTGCCATGCTCTATGTGGTATTTACGTTCGGGGAGATGATAATTGCGGCGGCGGCATATTTTGAGGACTCCTTTGCGCCAAGCTCGGTATACTTTTCGCTGATGTGCTTTATGATAATCGCAGGACTGTTTTTATGCTATGAGATACTGTATAACCGCATAACGGACAGGGAAATGACTACCTCGGGCATGGGGTATATGATGATACATATACTTTTGATATTCGGAATGAACAATATAACCACGTCGCTTGAATTTATGCGTGATGAAAACGTCAGCCTGATGCCCAAAACAGTGTTTTTGATCGCGTCCTTTCTGATTTTGTTCGTGAGTATGTTTTTATTGCTCATATATGCAAAGCCGCAGATGAAAAAATGCCGCAGATTTTTGATACCTGCGATTATTTCGTCCATGCTTTTCGTTTTGCTTATGCTTTTGTTCCGTGATATGATGTATGTAAACATCGCACTGAGCGTGGCGTATGTGTACGGGGTCGCGCTGATGCTTTACCGTTTCAGTACCCGTGAAGGCTGCTGTGTAAGTGAAAAGCAAGTCCGGTAAAAGCAGACAAAATCCGGAAAAGCAGACAAAGTTTCGGGGGTCGGTTTTCTGAAAATAACTATTGATATTTTCTTGGACTTTGTGTATAATACAGTAAAGGAGCGTGATATCTATGTCGAACAGAGAGAAAGCTAAGACGATCATTGATGCTTTGCCGGATTATAAAATGGCAGCGGTCGTATATTTCCTAAAAGGAATGCAATATGATGATGAGATAGAAGATGAGCTTTTTTGCCGCAATATGGCTGAAGAATATTTGACGGATGAATCAGCGGATAAACATGATAGTATATCAATAGAAGAACTCGCTTCTGATTTGGGGGTTACTCTATGAAATACGATATACGTATTGAAAAAAGAGCTGAAAAATTTATTTACAAACAGCCCAAAAAGCAACAAGAGCGGCTTTTACGAGCAATATATAAGCTGCCAAGCGAAGGCGATATAGCTCCGATAGTCGGGCAGGAGGAGCTTTTGAGACTGAGAGTAGGTGATTACCGTGTTTTGTTTACAGTGGAGAACGGTCAATATATCGTTCATGTGATCAAAATTCATAATCGCGGTCAAATTTACAAGAGATATTAAGTTAACCAAATTCCAATAAACAGCGTAGGATTCAGTAGAGATCCTGCGCTGTTTGTTTGCGATAAAATATAAAAATGATACATCATTACTGACGGCACAGCCAAAAAAGAGTAACGAAAAAAGTGAGTAAGCTGTAAAAGAGAGCGAAAAAATACAGACAAATTTTGTCCTTGACATCAAATTGTATTTTCATTATAATGGGCTGAGGATGTGTAAGGAGGATATGACTTATGGACAAATGGGCGAGAATAAAATTTACGCCGTGTCTGCCTTTGGGCGACAATAATTCAAGAATAACGGGATCAAAAAGGCACATCGCGCTTTCAAAGCAGGCTGTCGAGGAGGGTATGGTATTGCTTAAAAATGAAGGCAATGCTCTGCCTCTTTTGCCGGGCACGAAGATCGCGATATTCGGAAAGGCGCAGACGGACTATGTAAAGGGCGGCGGCGGCTCCGGATTTGTGTACAGTGAGTATTCCAAAAATATATATGACTGCTTAAAGGACAGGCTTGACGTGTTTGAAAAGCTTTCGCTCTATTATGCGGAATATGTACGCAGAATGCATGCCGACGGCAGTAAGCCGGGGCTATTTGACGAGCCTGATTTCCCCGAAGCTCTTTTTGAGGAGGCGGCAGAGTATGCCGATACAGCCATTATCATAATAAATCGCTATTCGGGCGAGGGCTGGGACAGAAAGAGCGACGGCACCGATACGTATTTTGAGCTTACCGATAAGGAAAAAGAGATAAAGGATAAGGTATGCAATGCCTTCAAAAAGGTAATAGTGCTTATAAATGCGGGCGCTATGATAAGTACGGGCTGGTTTGCCGATAATGACAAAATACAGGCGGCGCTTATGCTGTGGCAGGGCGGCATGGAAGGCGCACAGGCGGCGGCGGACGCGCTTTTGGGCGATATCAACCCGTCGGGTAAGCTGGTCGATACCTGCGCAAGAGATTTTGCCGATTACCCGTCGTCCGAGGGCTTCCATGAGTCTGAGGACTATGTAAAATATACGGAGGATATATTTGTCGGCTACCGCTATTTTGAAACGGTACCCGGCAAAAAGGAGTGCGTGGTATATCCGTTCGGATACGGATTATCCTATACGGATTTTTCAATATCCGATGCGGCGGCAATAGAGGCTGACGGCAGGATATATATGACCGCTACGGTCAGAAATACCGGCAAATACTGCGGCAAGGAGGTCGTGCAGGCCTATTATTCGGCACCGCAGGGGAAGCTGACAAAGCCGTCCTTGGAGTTGTGCGCATTTTCCAAAACAAAGCTGTTAAAGCCGGGCGAGAGCGAAAGAGTAATGCTTGAATTTGAGGTTTCTGATATGGCGTCCTACGACGATACGGGTGCTGTGGACGAAAGCGCATACGTTCTGGAGAAGGGCGAATATAAGCTGTATGTGGGAAATTCTTCAAGGAATGTTCAAGAGCTTTCGTATAAGCATATCGAGCCGCAAACGAGAACAGTTAAAAAGCTCACAAAATACTGCGCTCCCGAAAGACTTTCAAAGCGTCTTTTATCAAGCGGCGAATATGTTGACGTACCCGATTGCAAGCAGGAGAGAAAAGCGTTTTTGACCGACTATGTATGTGAAAAGAATATCCCCGAAACGGACGAGGATATAAAGAAGCTTGAAGCCGTATATAACGGGGAAATATCTCTTGACGAATTTATGACTCAGCTTACGGACGATGAGCTTATGCAGCTTGTTTGTTCGGTGTCGAGTGTGAGCGTTGCAAATACGGGAGGCATTGGCGGAATCAAAAAATATGAGATCCCGACTCCAATGACGGCGGACGGACCTGCGGGAGTACGCATAAGACCGGTAACGGGTGTTTACACGACTGCATTCCCCGTTGCGACGATGCTTGCCTGCACCTGGAATACGGAGCTTGTTGAGGAAATAGGAAAAGCGGGCGCGCTTGAAATGAAGGAAAATAATATGTTTATATGGCTTACGCCTGCACTTAACATACACAGAAGTCCGTTATGCGGCAGAAACTTTGAATATTATGCTGAGGATCCGTATATTACGGGTAAAATGGCGGCGGCAATGGTAAAGGGCATCCAGTCAGAGGGCGTAGCCGCAACC